>NZ_JBIYCZ010000016.1:0-133090 GCF_044908245.1 Bacillus sp. RC242 | reverse complement strand
GTCTCTCCACCTGGTGTTTCTGTCTCTCCACCTGGTGTTTCTGTCTCTCCACCTGGTGTTTCTGTCTCTCCACCTGGTGTTTCTGTCTCTCCACCTGGTGTTTCTGTCTCTCCACCTGGTGTTTCTGTCTCTCCACCCGGTTTCTCTGGACCTTTTCCTGTTTCTTTTTCATTGGTAATTTGAAGCTTTATAACTTCTACTTTCTCATTAGAAATCGTAAATTCAATTCCCTTATCAGATAAATTATATCCTCCTGGAGCCTGGACTTCTTTTAAAACGTAATCTCCTGGTTCCAGTTTCTTCGAAGTTGCTTTACCATTTTTATCTGATGTTAATGTGTCTATTTTTATTCCATCTTTCAGAATTTCAAACACTGCACCTTCTAATTTTTTATCTGTATCATTAGCATCTATCTTTGTAATTTCTACTTGACCTGTGATTTTTTCTTTCACTTTTTCATTCAATACTTCTTGTTTTGCTACTTCATTTGCTACAACATTTACTTTTACTGTAACTTCTACCGCTTTGTAGCCTTCTGGCGCTTTCGTTTCTTCTAGCGTATACTTACCTGGCACTAAGTTTTCGAATGTCACAACACCATCTTTATTCGTTGTTTTCGCTTCTCCAACTACTTGACCATTTTCGTTTTTCAGTCTGAATTCTGCGCCTTCTAGAACTTTTCCACTCTCTGCATCCTTTTTGATTACTTGTAAGCTTCCTAGTTCTTTCGCATTTTCTACTTGTACTTGTACTACTTTGTTTGCTTCCACAACGACTTCAATTTCTTCTTTTAGTAATTTATATCCTTTTGGAGCTTTCGTTTCTTTTAACGTGTATTTTCCTGGTTCTAATTTTCCAGAGATGACTTTACCTGTTTTATCTGTTTGTAACATCTCTACTTTCTTACCATCTTTATACACTTCAAATTCTGCGTCTGATAAAAGCTTCGTTTTATCGTTTGCATCTACTTTTACGATTTCAAATTGACCAAGGCTCTTACTATTCGTTACTTTTACATCAACAACTTTTTCACCGTCGACTGTTACATGAATTACTTGTTTTGTTAGCTCATAACCTTCTGGTGCTTTTGTTTCTTCTAACGTATACTCACCCGGTACTAGTCCTTCTACTTTAACCGTTCCAGACTTATCTGTTGTAATTTTTTCTTTTACAACATTTCCTTTAGCATCTTTCAATGTAAATACTGCGCCTGCTAAACGTTTCGCTTGATCTTTATCATCTGTTTTAATAATTTGTAGAGAGCCCAAGAGTTTTTCATTTTCTGCCTCTACTTTTACTACTTCTTTCTCATTTTGAATTGTTACTTTCCATTCTTTATTTGAAATCTTGTAACCTGCTGGTGCTTTCGTTTCTTTCACTGTGTATTCACCTAATGGTAATTTCGGTAACATCGCTTTTCCACTCTCATCAGTTTTCAACTCTGCTACCTTTTTACCATCTTTATACACAGTAAATTCTGCATCTGATAATAGCTTCGTTTTATCATTCGCATCTACTTTTACGATTTCAAATTGACCTGTAGCTTTTTCAGCGATTTTTTTATTCAACACATCTACAGTCACTGTTTTATTAGCAGCTACATCAACACGAACTGAGCTAGATGATAGTTCATAACCTTTTGGTGCTTCAACTTCTTTTAATGTATATGTTCCAACTGGAAGTTGTTTTGATAAAGCTGCACCTTTACCATCTGTAATAATTGTTTCAACAACATTTCCATCTTTATCTATAACATCAAATTTTGCACCTGGTAGAAGTTGACCAGATTCACTATCTTTTTTCAACAATTTAAATTGACCATTCTCTACTTTTTTCGTATTCTTCATAACAATTTCAATTACGTTTGTACCATTAATTGTTACTTTTACTGGTGTATCAACTTTTATATATCCTTCTGGTGCACTTATTTCTTTTACAAAATAGTCACCAAGTGGTAAATCCTTGACTTCAGCAATACCCTTTTCATTCGTTGTAACAGTAGCTACAACATTATTGTCTTTGTCTATAACATCAAATTTTGCATCTTTTAAAACAATGTTTTCATCGTTTGCATCAACTTTTTTAATTTGTAAATTTCCTTTTTCAACTGATGGATTTTTCCATTTCGGCCAGTTAAATTTAAAATTGTGAACCTCAAACCCATCTCTTTGGTGTAATCCCCCAACATAGGCTTGTCCATTAATAGAACCACCCTTTGTCTCTACAACAGCATTTGGAGCAAATACACTTCCTACTACGCCATATCCTTTTGTTGATATTTTTGTAGCATTCGGAAACGCCCAAATTACTTTACTAGCTAACTCAGTAAAAGGTGAATTAGGATCATATGCTTGTGATGTATTAATTAAGTCTGTTGCCATCCCAGTATTTTTCGTATCGTACAAAATTGCACCGCTACCAAAATTCACTTCTTCTGCGTCTGAATAAATAACAATAAAGTCTTTGTTATTTACATTCGGAAGATAAACATCTTTTACATCAAATGTTTTCTTTCCTGTTAAGCCTGAAGAAACATAAATATTAGGATTGTTTACATCCTCTCCGATGCCAAAACTCATATTAGGTTTTGGTTTATCAGTATGTAATTGACTCGCATTTCCAATTACACCATCAACGTCTTTTCTAAATTCTTTGAACTTGGCATCAATCTCTGCTTGCTCTTTATAAGAGATACGGTCATAAGATGACTTCATTGCACCTTCTGGGTCACCATCTTTTGTCATCGCCACTGTTCCATCTTGAATGATTACTTGTCCTGCTCCCGCTTTCGTAAATTGACCACCTAGTAATAATGATGGATATCCTTCATCTTTCCATGTTGCTCCAGCTAAGTTGTTTGCTCCAGTTGCAGCCGCTACGACTGTATAACTTGATGCGTTCATGTTCTTTTGAACAGCCATCGCACCCTCAATATCCGCACTCGTTGCACTATGATCACCAAAAATGATTGCGTTATAATAAGATGTATCGCCTAAACCTTTTAATTCTGTTGTAGCTGCCTCCGCTTTATACGGTAAATGGATTAAAAAATTCATACATACTAACAATATAATTATAAAACTACTGCATATCTTTTTTACTTTTTGACTTAATGATTTCCTCAAGAAATTCATTCCCCCTTTTCAAATTTCAAAAACTTATAACAAGAAGTACATTTCAGATGTACTTAAAACCTATTCATACTAATTTACAAATAATCCATTTAAATAAAACAAAGAAGCTCTACAACTAATTGGCGAAACTACTACAATTCATTTTTGAGATAATACGTGAACTAAACTAACATGCTGAAGTGTTTTTACGTACGGGAGCTCAATAAAATTAACTCGAAGAATATTTCATGTGGTGTAACTATTTTGGCAACATCATCCACTCTACAACAGTTTTCTAAAGTATTCAAGTGAATTGTATGGATTACAGACACAATTCCTCGCCTGAAACGCTTTCATTTCTTATTGGAATATTGATTTAAACTTTTCAAATAAAGTCGACAAAAAAACGTAGCCAAAAAGCTACGTTTTTCTTTCATCGTTTCGGTGTATGTTTATGATTCTTTAAAAATGGAAGTGGGAATTGCTTACGAAAATGCTCTTTAATCATATACTCTACGCCGTTCTCAGTATTAGAACGTGTAATCCAGTCTGCGGCTTTCTTTAATTCTACAGGAGCGTTCCCCATCGCTACCCCAAGCCCAACATTTTCAATTACCTCTAAGTCTTCTACGCTATCTCCAATCGCAACCATTTCACTAAGGTTAATATTTAAATGCTCCCCAAGTAATTGTAAACCACGTAGTTTTGATACATTTTGAGGGAGAATTTCTATATGTCTTTCATCACACTCGACGTACTCTACATCTTGAAATGCCTTTTTTAACGTATTCATCCCTCTTTCTTTTTCACCTTTCGTATGGAAAACAATATCAATTTTTGGCGCAGCTACTGGATGATCACGCAGTGCATCCCCTAGCGAATCTACAAATTGAACCGGATAAAATAATGGATCTGCGCTTGATAATACAGTACGCGCAATTAAGTTTGGTGTATTTCTCTCACGATTCCCAATTGAATATCGTTCATGAGAAATGCGAACATTACAATCAAAATGCTCTAACACTTGCACGATATTAAAGGTTTTCTCTTCAGATAATCTCCTTTGAGCGAACGGCTTATCTAACGTTGCTGAAACGAAAGCACCACCATGTGTAACTAATATAGAATCTAATTTTAACGCCTTCGCTATTTTATGAGCAGATTGAAAATTACGATTCGTAAACAATGTAACGTATACATCTTTTCTTTTCACAAAGTCAATTGTCTCCCGTAACCCTTTTGCGATTTTTCCGTTGTTGTATAGTAGTGTCCCATCTATATTAAGAGCTAGTAAGCGATAAATCATGTCGCACTCCCCCTCTTCGCTGTTGTACTCTATCCATAATTTATGAAATAAATGTAGTAAATAGAACGAGTTAGAATTACTACTGAAAATTTGGTTTACTATATACATATACAACTGGCAAAGGAGATAGTACAATGCAGGCACCACCTTCTTTTTATGAAGGCGATACGTTAGTGGTCGCAAAGAAGTTACTCGGACATAAACTCGTTCATATTGTAGACGGCATAAAGCGGAGCGGAATTATTGTAGAAGTAGAAGCATACAAAGGTCCAGATGATAAGGCCGCTCATAGTTACGGAGGCAGACGGACTAATCGAACAGAAGTAATGTTCGGCGCACCAGGACATGCTTACGTATATTTAATTTACGGCATGTATCATTGCTTTAACGTAATTACAGCACCAATCGGTACCCCGCAAGGAGTTCTCATTCGTGCTCTTGAACCTGTAGATGGAATCGAAGACATGAAACTAGCGCGCTACAACAAAATTGACATTACGAAAGCTCAGTATAAAAACTTAACAAATGGCCCCGGAAAACTATGCCGCGCGCTCGGAATCACTTTAGAAGAGCGCAGCGTATCACTTCAAAGTGATACGTTACATATTGAATTAGTTCCTGAAGAAGACCATTTATCATCCACACATAACATACTAGCTGGTCCTCGTATTAACATTGATTATGCAGAAGAAGCCGTTCACTATCCATGGCGGTTTTATTATGAAAAGCATCCGTTTGTTTCAAAATAAAGAAGCTATCCTATAAGTCAGTGAAACCAACTTATAGGATAGCTCTTTTTTCGTAATTCATCACACGTCGAAAAGCCGAAATCCGGGCTCGGATTTCGGTTTTGTTTCTATAAAAGAAACCGTTGTTCCTCCAGCATTGCCAAATACAGCTCATCTCCAAAGAGAAAATCTTAAAAGCATTATTTTTTTAATGCATAATAATTATCTAAATTGAATTTCGACATAATGAAAGTTCCTGTTGGCGTTAAAAGTTGTGACATAGATTGTATGACCTGCGGTAATTTCGCTGGCTCAATAGGATGTGATAACAAAATGTACTGGAATTTTTCATCTGTAAATACCTCATGTAACTTGTCATACTCAGCAGAAGTTGTAGGAGCTACCCTATTTGCAAGAGCTGCTGCTTTTTCATTAATTTCTGCTCCAAATATGGAAACTGCCGGGTAACGCCTTTTCATTTCTAATAAAGTTGCACCACATCCAGCTCCTATATGAAGAATATTCACTTGATCAGGCGCAAATCGATCTACAATTGCTAGTAAATCATAATGAATGTATAAACTTTCACCATAAAATCCCCATTTTTCATACAATTTTATATTATTTGCATGTAAAACTACAGAAAATTTCATACTATCTTCTTTCCATGAGACACTTCCGTAGTGATGAATAAATGTATCTTTACATAAATACAATTTATAACCTTTTTCAAACATTCTTAGTGACAAATCATCATCTTCATAATTCCCCGGTGTAAATCGTTCATCTAATAATCCAACTTCATCTAACACTGATTTTTTTATAAGCATACAGAATCCGATTAATTTCATACGTTCTTCCCATTTATCTTTATCACTTTGATTATATAAAGTTGCAAACCTCTGCATTCCTTCAATATCTTTATAAAAAGTTTGTATAGCAGTATAGTAAGCGGCATTATTAGTTACGGGCCCTACCGCTCCAGCATCCTTACTTTCATATAAACACCGAATTAAGTTGCTTAGCCAATTTTCAGTTACGACCACATCATTATTCAATAATAAAATATTGTCACCTTTTGCCTCTTTAATTCCCTGATTGCATCCCTTTGGAAAACCCATATTCTCCGCATTTTCCACTAGCATAATATCCGATTGTTTTTGTAACCATTCTACAGTACCATCTGTTGACGCGTTGTCCACAACTATTAACTCATACTCTTGTTCCACTGTATAAGTTCTAATACTTTGGATGCATTCTTTTGTATATTGTAATTGGTTATGAGTCAATATAATTATACTTGTGAGCATGAATCAAACTCCTCTCAGCAGCCAAAATGATTATCTAGTATTATTAAATATTATTTTTCCGATAAACTATCAAAATATTTTCTATTATATTCAATGCTTGGATTATTAGGTATGAACTGTGCAGCTTGTTCGTTATGATAAATTGCCTTTTCATATTCTTTTATTCGATCATAACAAATACATAGTTGAATATGCGGCAACCATGTATGACACTCTTCTCGGACAAACGGAGAATCCTTTGGCCTGGGCCCGTCAATTGCTGCATGGTACCAATATATCGCTTTAGAATATTCCCCTTGTTGCAAAAATACACGTCCTAAGTGGCAACAAAGTTCTCCTCTAGGCGTGTCATACGTAAATGATTGCAAACAAGACTGTATAGATTTTTTTAAGTCCCCCAATTCTAAATAACATTCGGCTCTTTTTAAACAAGCTTGAATGTTATCTTCAACCCAACCCTTTTCTTCATCTAAAAACCTAGAATACCCCTTAACAGCCTTATCAAATAATCTGTGATCCTTACATTCATTTGCATAATAGTACACATCGCGGGGGCTAAATTCTTTTCCACTCTCAAGATGTTTTTCATATATTTTCAAATTACGATTAGTATATGCTTTTTCTTTTTTATGACTTACCCCTACGTCACTATTTATAAGATTTCCATACACCTCTAAATATTCATGAACAAATCCATACCATTGAAAATTTTTACTTCTGTTGACTAATCGATATCTCCTTAAAGAATGTGTTGGATTTCCTTCTATATCAAAAGTTAAATAATATTTCATAGATACTGCATCCGTACTACGATCTAACGTATGTTTTAACTGCAACAATTTCTTTATATCTTCCGTATCTATTATGTCATCTGCGTCTAGCCAAAGAATATATTCTTTTGTAGCTTTAGAAAACGCAAAATTTCGTGCCGCTGAAAAATCTTCAATCCATTGAAAATCATAAACTTTCGCGTCGTACTTCTTCACAATTTCTTTTGTACCATCTGTTGAACCTGTATCTACAATAATAATTTCATCCACAACACTTTTAACCGATTCTAAGCATTTTGATATAGTTTGTTCTTCATCTTTTACAATCATGCATAAACTAATAGTAATGGAGTTTTCCATCATATCCCCCCTATCCTTTTGATGTATATGTTTGGAGAGAAATTTATATTTCTTTTGCTTCAAAATTGAGTTTTCATTTTACAAAAGAAACATAATGAGGCGGTGCAGTGAAATTGGATAGGGGAATTTCACTCGAAGATTGCAAATCAATGAAAAAAACCGAAGCCTGAACAAGACTTCGGTTCTTTATATAGAGAATACATAATTTCGATTCCTTTTTACTCCGCACCTTCCGCGGCCGCAATATCATTCTCTAAGTTTTCTCTTGATAATTCCGCCGCCATAAAATTAGCTGTTTCAGGAAGTGCTAAATGCATATGAGCTTTTTGACAAATTTGGATCGTACAGTTTTCTACAACATAGTCGAAAACATGTCCGCCACCGCTTCTTTCATTATCAATGTAATGTAAGTGGAAACCAGCTACACCAATACCTTGCGCGTAATCTGGTGTCCAAAATCCAGCTAGCGTACCTTCTGTATCTTTAAACGAAAAAATCGGTTGTGATTTCGTCACTTCAACGAGCGGCGTATACGGTTTTTCTTGTCTTGGAACAGTTCTCGTTCTAACTTCACGGAACGTACCGTCCATTCGAATCGCATAAAATAAGTTTTTACTTGGCATTAATTCATGTAATAACGCTTCCACTTCTTCACGATTCATCGGATGCTCTACCGTATAACTCATTTCTTTTTCAAAAAACGTTACAGTCGCAAACGGTGTTGTTTCCTCTGGCTCTACTTTTTCTGCGGAGCCGTCTGAACGTAAATGGTAAAATTCGTTATCAAACGCGATCATTTCACCATCTAATTGATCAAATGTGCCGATGCCGAAATCACCACGTTCCTTCAATTCCTCAAAGCTAATCACACCATCATATATACCATCTAATAGCGCAAGCATTGTAGATGTTTGATATACTTCATTATTCGTTTTCGTTCTTTTTGCATCAATATCAATTAATTGCGCAACAGTCATCTCACTCATGCCCCCATTAGTTTAATTGGTTTGGTAATAGTTTTTCGCTTAATTTAATGTTGTCACGGTAATCGATTGGAATATCAACAATGACAGGGCCTTCTGCTTCTAACGCTTCTCTCAATACACCTTCTAATTCGTCTGGTGTATTGACACGAAGACCTAACGCCCCGAAACTTTCCGCATATTTCACAAGATCGACATCGCCAAACTCTGTAGCTGATGTTCTGCCGTATTTCATCATTTGTTGGAACGCAACCATATCGTACGTACCGTCTCTCCATACGAGATGGACAACCGGAGCATTTAAACGTACCGCTGTTTCTAATTCCATCGCTGAGAATAAGAAACCACCGTCACCTGACACTGAGACTACTTTTTTACCCGGTTCTACTAAAGTAGCAGCAATTGCCCAAGGAAGTGCAACACCTAACGTTTGCATACCGTTACTAAATAATAGTCTACGTGGTTCATAAGAACGGAAACATCTTGCCATCCAAATAGAATGGGAACCGATGTCACATGTAACGGTTGTATCGTCACTAATTAAAGAACGAAGTGTACGAATGACTTGAAGTGGATGCGTAACACCTTCTGAAGCACGATTTGGAACTTCTGCTTGCTCTGATAATTTCGCGCGTAATCGCTCTAAAACTGCTTCTGATTTCGTATTTAATACAAGCTTCGGTAATTTCTCCGCAATGCTATTTACAGTTAAAGCGATATCACCAATTAATTCACGCTCTGGTTGGTAATCATGATCGATATCTGCTTGGTGATCATCAAGGTGAATAATTGTTCTATCGCCAAGTTTATTCCAGAATTTCGGATCATACTCAATTGGGTCATAGCCGATAGAAATAACAAGATCCGCTTCTTCTAGTAAAATATCACCTGGTTGGTTACGGAATAATCCAACGCGGCCGAAGAAATGATCTTCTAACTCACGTGAAATTGCACCAGCTGCTTGATACGTTTCAACAACAGGAAGTTCTGTACCAGCAATTAACTCACGAACTGCTTTCGTTACTTCATTGGTGCTTGCTCTCATACCGAGTAAAATAACTGGTAATTTTGCTGATTTTATTTTTTCTACTACGTATTCAATATGATTTGTGGGAGCGATTCCAAGCTGTGGCTTAGAAAGCGCACCGATAGATTCTACTGTCGTTTCCGCAGTCATAACGTCTTGCGGAAGACTTACAAGTGTTGCTCCTGGATTTGTAGAAGTAGCACTTCGAAATGCATTAGTAAGTGCTTCTGGTACATTATCAGGATGCTCGACTTCTACGCTATATTTAGTGATTGGTTCAAATAATGCAGCATTATCCATGGATTGATGCGTACGTTTTAATCGATCTGTACGCGGAACTGCACCAGCTAAAGCAACAACGGGATCACTCTCCGCATTCGCAGTAACAAGACCTGTCGCTAAATTTGATGTCCCTGGTCCTGAAGTTACAAGACATACGCCCGGTTTCCCTGTTAATCTACCAATAGCAGCTGCCATAAATGCTGCGTTTTGTTCATGACGACAAACAATTAACTCTGGTCCTCTTTCTTGCAGTACATCAAATACAGAATCAATCTTCGCTCCTGGAATACCGAAAACATGTGTAACACCTTGTTTAATTAAACAATCAACAACAAGATCTGCTCCTCTTGTTTTTGTTTTCACGTCGTTTGCTTTTACACCTGTACTCAAACTAATCATTCCTTTATTTCATAATGTGTGTAATAAAGATTTTTAATTTCACCTAGTTAATTAATGTGGTGAAGTATTGTTTATCATTATATTACAAATGCATTATTTTTCCAACAATATGAATTTGACAGTTTTTTGACAACCTCTAAGGAATACGCTTACAACCCTTTGTTTATCCTAAAATAATATTTTTATATCTCCTCTAAAAATGCACGAAAAAATTCCATCTAATCACAGTATTAATAAGATTATAGTACCTTGCAAAGAACACTACTAAATGATATATTTGTAAATATTGGAATACCCAATAATTGGAACGCACCTTGTAATTCGTATCCCCCTTTTCAAAAGATAGGATTCTCAGCTGTAATTCATCATTTTATAAAGGAAAGTGATTGTTATGAACAAAAGTGAATTTTTGGAACAACTTAGTTCTTCCTTGCGGAATATGCCTAATGCAGAAAAGAAAGATATTATTTCAGAGTATGAAACTCATTTTATCAGTGCTAAACAGGATGGGAAATCTGAAGAAGAAATTTCTAGAAAACTAGGAGACCCTAAAACTATTGCTAAAGAACTTAATGTTTCATATGCAATAAACAACGCTGACAATAAACGAAGCTTCAAAAATATGATAACCGCACTATTTTCTGTTATGAGCTTAAGTGTTTTAAACTTTGCCTTTATCATTATCGCCTTTTTCGTACTACTCTTTTTATTACCGATTCTTCTAGCCCTTATAATTGCCACTCCATTATTAATCATTTCACCTATTTTATTAATAGGGTTAGGATTTTTTAACGGTTTTCATCAAATCAGTTATTCCGATGTTTATAATGTGTTCATCGCTTTTTGCAGCGGTTTACTCATATCCGTAATATCTTATCAAATGATAAAACATATATACGCACTTTTAGTAAAATATTTGAAATGGAATGTAGCTATTTTACAAAGATAATAATGAATGTAAAAGGAGATTAATATGAAAAAGTATATTTTATATCCACTCATGTTACTTACAATTTTATTTCTATCAGCTTGTTCAAACAGTAACCAATCTAATGAAAAAAACGATGTACAATCCATTAAAGATGTTACGGTTAAAATTCCAGAAACTATATTTAGTTCCTCAAAGAAAAATGAAAATATTAATGAAAACGAAATGAAACAAAATATAAAGACTTATTTAGATTATAGCGGAGAGTTATACGAAAACATCGTTCCCCTTTCATCAGCCATGTCTGATGAGAATGTCACTGAATCCGACCGAGAGAAATTAAAAAAACTAATAAATTTAGCGAAACAAAATGATGCGAATTTCCATGATTTTATTAGTAACAATACTATACCTGATGATTACAAAAAGCCTTCGAAAGAAATCTATGAATTTATTTCATCGTCTACAGCACTTTCAGTAGAACTAGATCAAGAAATAGAAAAAATCGCTCAAGATGGTAACTTATTCAAGACCGATTTTTCTTTTACAAAGCGCTTTGAGAAAGTTAATGGTAGAAAGCAAAAAGAGATTGAAAAGTTTTTGAAAGAAAAAAATATTAAAACTGAGTATTTCAATAAATAATTATATATGTAAAAGAGAAATTGAAAGATACATCATATATTCCCGTCAAAATAGTCACTAACACATGGCTATTTCGGCGGGGATTTTTTTGTGGAAGGACTATCAAATTACCCACAAAAAAAAACGCCCCCATACTAGGAGCGTCTTCCATCATTACGCTTGTTGCGCGCTATATAATTCTTCAAGTGGCTTCATGATGATTTTGTTAACGTCAGTGATAACGATGTTTAAACGTTGCTCAGTTTCCATTAACTTTGTGATTTTTGCATCTTGTTGAATGCGAGTTACAACTTCTTGTGCTTTTTGGTTATCTTCTTCAGTGATTTCTTGGCCTTGCATCATTTTTTGTTGTAAGCCAAGTTGCATCGCGCGGAACTCTTCGAATAAGTTCTTTGACTCTGCATCTCCTTGTACTGCTGCGTAGCTTGCTTTTAATGTTTGGAAATCTTCGTTTTCAGCGATTGTTTTTTGTAATTCATATGCAACATCATGAATGTTTTTTGTCATTTTATTTTTCCTCCTTTAGAAGGCTAGCGCTTTTCGCTCACACTGCCTTTTAAGTGCATTTACATACACACCTCTTCTTACCATATCAAACTATGCATGAGATGGGAAGAAATTTCACTTTTATTTCTATACACCCATCTTTATTACTTAAGGAACAAGAGTAACAAGCCTTGAATAAATCCAATTGCCCCCCCTAATAACGCCCCTAAATATGTAATCATTTTTAACTCATTTTTTGTAATGGACAATACGAGATCTTCTAGTCTCTCTGTTGAAAATGTAGATACTTCCTGCTGGACAATTTCCGCAAGCTGTAGATTTCCCAATATACTTCCCACATTTTCTGTTCCCCACTTCAAGCCTTTCTCTACTGCGCTAGGGACCACTTTTTCAACGATTGTTTCTCGAACTGGCTCACATACTTGCTGAACAGACTGATTTAAAAATCTACTCACTGTTTCCTCTACTTTAACCGCTGACAATATGGAGTTCACAATCATTTCTTTCTCTACGAACGTTTCTAATTCTTTTACGTCTCTTCCTTTTAACTTTTCCCACTCTTTTTGCAGTACATCAGTTAACAGACGCTCTGTTCCATCTTGTCCTAAAAACTTAATGACTTCCGGCTGCACGCGATCAACTAAACTTACATTCCCTAAAAACATACCAACTAAGTTAAGCATCGTCCCGCGAGAAGCGAAAAAGTCATCAATCATTTTTGAAAGGCGTTCCTTTCCTTCTTCACTTTCCAAAAAGCTAATTCCTCTTTTTAAAATAAAAGATGCTACATTCGGAATCGCATTCTCTACTTTTTCATGAACAGAATGAGGTAACGCCTGTTCCCATGTATATGTATAGTGCTCTGCTAAAAATGCATGAATTTTTTCTGTAATAACATGCTCGATTTTCCCGATCGCCTCTTCTTCTACATGTTCTAAATTCCATTTTTCTAACATATCCCGTAACGACTGTTCATTTGTAATTACTTTATCCACTTCCACTTGTGTCCAGCGAATTAAACTGGTTTGAAACTCTTTATTTGTTAGTTTTTTTCCAATTCCTTCTGGTGTTAACAAATGGTCTACAACCATTTTACCTAATTGAACAGCAAGCTCATCACGGCGCTTCGGAATTAACCCTGGCGTAAATGGAACCTGAAACTTCCCAATATAAATCGGACGATGAGGACGAAATAACATTTTTATCGCTAAATGATTTGTGTATCCTCCAATAATTGCCCCGAGCCCTGTCGTTATTAACATATTTAACCATATATTCATCACAATCAACCTTTCACTTCTCCAAAACTATAGCATATCATCATACGGACAAAAGTATAATGGTATAAAAACGTATTTGCAATATATAGCTTCGCCTATAATGCAAACATCTTATTACTAAAGGAGTGATTTCGTTGGTTCTTGGTCTTTTAACTTCCGGGCTCCATCACGAGCAAACGTATTACACCGAAATCGCTAAGCGAGCTCGTCTTTATCATAACGTCGTTGCCCAATTCACACCGTTTAGCATTGATTCAAAGACAGATCTTGTTTCTGGTCTTATTTACGATACAGATACAGGAAATTGGATAGATCAAACCTTTCCCATTCCTTCATATATATATGATCGTTGTCATTTCAAAGAGGATGAGGAATTCCAACAAGCAAATGCGATTATTCATTCATTACACAAACGTTCTTCCACTACCTTTTTAAACAACACACTTATTAACCCAAGCGATTTACACAATCTTTTTCTTACTAATAAACGTCTTTCCCCTTACGTACCAAAAATAATAAAAGGAACAGTACAAGGAATTTTTAAATTACTACTAGAAACAAGAGATATTATTATAAGACCAATCAATATACACTCCAATGAAAATTTATATCGGGCCACTTACAAAAATAAAACATTTCATATCGATACAATAAATGAACAACATCATACTTCTACTCAATTCAAACGAACAGATAAATTTATATCATGGTGCAAATCGAACATACACTCATTCCGTTATATGATTCATCCAATGTTACAACCTCCAAATCAACTATCATATCCGATTCATATTCGAACCATTATGCAAAAAAATAAAGAACAGAATTGGAAAGTGCTCGGTCAATTTATACAAAAATCTTCATTCCCAGCACAATTTTTACTTTCAGCAACAGAACGTTCTATGTTACATCCATTTTCTAAAATTAAATATTTACTTTCTCCAACTGGCGTTCAATTATTAAAAGATGCTTTACATGATGTTGTAAATGAAGTGTTTAAAACACTCGATCAGTCCTATTCTTCATTATTTGAACTAGAGCTTTCTACCATTATGGATCAAAAAGGTGCCATTTGGCTTATGTACGTCAATACGATGCCATCTTACGATGTTTATACTAGGTACAACGACGAACTGGCTGAACAAATTTTTCATGGTCCATTAAAGTTTAGCCGATTTACACCATAACGAAAGGAGGAAATCCCCGTTGAAAGAGCACATATATACATTAAGTATTTCAGATGAGCATCCAAATAGTATTACTTTACCTTACGTTTTTTCTATTACACCACCAATTACATCCTTTTTCTTTGGCTTACGTTATATTACATGTGAGAATATTAAAATTCATTATTCATTCACGCGAGAAATTATTATTGGCGAACAGATTGCAGCCGATCTTTTACTACCGCATTCAGCAACAATCCATGCCTTCTTACACAATCAAACCATTGTTTTCGGCCCATTAATCGGGATTTTCACAACTGGCTTTAACGATGATTCTAATTCTCCTTTAGGAAGTCGTTCCATCTCTCTCAGTGAGTTATTAACACCACCATTCACATTGCAGCCATTTGTATTTGTCTTTGGCATTCAACATATAAACTGGGCAGAGGAAACAATTGAAGGGTACTTCTTTCAAGAAGGAAAATGGGTAAAAAACAAAGTCCCTTTACCAAATGTCATTTACGACCGATTACCAAATCGGCAAGCAGAAAATTACAAACCTATCGTAAGAGCAAAAAAACGTTTAGAAAGCGACTATGGGATTCCGTGGTTTAATCCGGGATTTTTCAATAAATGGGAAGTGCATCAACTTTTAATGAAAGAAGATTCAATTAAACCATTCTTACCAAATACAGAAGTATTTCAACATTTTGAACAAGTAGAACGACTTCTCGGTACGTATAAGTACATTTATATGAAACCAATACACGGTAGCTTCGGAAGAAATATTCATCAAATACTCTATTCTCAAACTGATAATTGCTACTATTGTCGTTATCGTGAAAATGAACAAAACAAACTAAGAAAGTATCAATCATTAGAAGCCCTTCTTAACCATGTGTTAAAAGGACATGATTTAAAAAAGTTTATCGTACAACAAGGTATCTCACTGCTCCGATTCGAAGGGCAACCCGTCGATTTTCGCATTCATACAAATAAAAACCATTTTGGTAATTGGGTAGTCAGTGCAATCGTCGCAAAAATCGCCGGCAAAGGTAGCTTAACAACTCATGTAAATAGCGGCGGTGATACGAAATTACTTCAGGAACTATTTCCTGATTCAACAAAGCAAGTTCAAATTGAAAATAAACTAAAACAAACAGCCTTACAAATCAGTTATGCACTTGATGGGCAAGTAACCGGGAACATTGGAGAAATTGGTTTTGACATTGGTTTAGACACCACGGAAAACCCGTGGCTATTTGAAGCAAATTCTAAACCGGGGCGAACTGTATTCCAAGATGAAAAGTTAAAAGAACAAAGTGAACTTACGCGCCAATTATTTTATGAATATGCCATCTATTTAACTGAACACTCTTTGCGCGACACGAAAGAAAAAATGTCACAAATAAAATCAGTTCCTTCGTCACATACCGAAAACATCCCTTCCCCTATGATTAACTCACAAATACAAAAACAAAAACTTCCACCTCCTTCATAAGGTGGAAGTTTTTTATTTAAACGAGCTTCACTACAACTTCTGTTTCCACATTACATACTCCGCAATAAAAAACATGATTGCAATACTCCTGTGAATTATTATGTGTTAAACCGTCTACTGCACTTAATAATTCTTGATCCATATATGCACTGTAATCGTCTATGTAATCTACAGTTTTCCCATAATCTTGGAGTATACCTTGGCAATTTTGACAAGAATATGTTTGTAATTCTAGCGCGTTGCAAAGCGGGCAAATTCCCATCATGATTCCTCCATACGTTATCGTTTAAAAACAATTAAAAAGCCCTTTTTTTAGATTGAAGAGAGCATCTAGCCGTGCATAGACGCGGTCAGTTCCTTTTTCTGCCCCATCCTGGGTTAAAACAGAACTATGTAGTTGCTCCCGATTTAATTTTCATTTTACTAAGCTTTAATTTTTCTCACTTTAATTACATTTTCGTTTAAAAGCCTCTTTTTTAGATTAAAGAGAGCATCTAGCCGTGCATAGACGCGGTCAGTTCCTTTTTCTGCCCACCCTGGGTTAAAACAGAACTATGCAGTTGCTCCCGATTTAATTTTCATTTTACTAAACTGGAATTTGTCTCACTTTAACAAATCATAAGTTAAGTAAGCCAAGCTGGTTATACAAAGAAAAAAACGCATATGATTTCGCTCTTAGTTTAGCCTTCTTTCTTAAAAATACAACGATTACTCTTATTTCATAATTTACGAAATGATGAAATGTTTTTTACAAAATTTACAAATTATTTTTTTGTATATCTTTCTAGGTAACATCCATACTATGAGTACAAACTTAATTACCGATGGATTAGCGCCAAACGGGGCGATAATCTGGTTCAAATCCAGCTAGTCCAACCAAAAAAATTTTTATAACTCTAAGGAGGATATATTCCTATGGCAAACCAAAGTTCTTACAATCAATTAGTAGTACCAGGTGCAACAGCAGCAATCGATCAAATGAAGTACGAAATCGCTCAAGAATTTGGTGTACAATTAGGAGCAGATTCTACGGCTCGCGCTAACGGTTCTGTTGGTGGAGAAATTACAAAACGTCTAGTTGCAATGGCTGAGCAAAGCCTTGGCGGATTCCAAAAATAAATATATATGGCAAAAAGGTCTCAAGGCATATGCCTTGAGACCTTCCTTAATTTATTGCAACATTTGTAAAAACTTCTTCGTTCGTTCTTCTTTTGGATTTGTAAATACATCTTCCGGTGTACCTTGTTCGACAACGACACCGCCATCCATGAAAATAACACGGTTCGCAATTTGATGAGCAAAGCGCATTTCATGCGTTACAATGACCATCGTCATTCCTTCTTTAGCAAGTTCTTTCATAACCTTTAAAACTTCTTGAACTAGCTCAGGATCAAGTGCTGACGTTGGCTCATCAAATAGTAAAACTTCCGGCTCCATCGCAAGCGCACGAGCGATTCCAACGCGCTGTTGTTGTCCACCTGATAATTGGAACGGATATAAGTCTACTTTATCCGCAAGACCAACTTTTTCAAGGAAATAGTTTGCTTTTTTCTTCGCTTCTTCTTTCCCCATCTTTTTCACTGTAACGAGCCCTTCCATTACATTGTGAATTGCTGTTAAATGCGGGAATAGATTATGGTGCTGGAATACCATACCTGTTTGCGTACGAAGATTTACAATATCTTTCTTCGATACTTTTTGAGAGAAATCGAGCTCTTTATTGCCGATGCGAATGTTACCAGCGTTCGGCGTTTCTAACACGTTGAGACAACGTAAGAATGTCGTCTTACCAGATCCAGATGGCCCGATAATAACAACCACTTCGCCCTTCTCAACTGATAAGTCTATATGTTTTAATACGGTATTATCTCCGAAACTTTTTTGTAAATGTTGAATTGAAATCATAAAAACAAAAACTCCTTTTATGAAAGGGTTATTTTAGAGTATAACGTTCTGAACGTTTTTCTAATATTTGTTGCACGATAGATAATAAGAAGCAAATTACCCAATAAATTAGACCTGCTTCAAAATAAACAATTAAAAACTCATAGTTCATTGCCGCAATTTCCTGCGCTTTTCGGAACATTTCTGTTACTAAAATTAACGACGCTAATGACGTATCCTTCACTAAACTAATAAATGTATTCGAAAGCGGCGGAATTGATACGCGTGTTGCTTGTGGTAAAATAACACGTTTCAATGCTTGCGGGTATGTCATCCCAATTGTGTAAGCCGCTTCCCACTGTCCTTTCGGGATTGAAAGGATAGAAGCACGAATAATTTCAGATGCATATGCACCTACATTTAATGAAAATCCAATAACTGCTGCTGTATATGGCTCAACTTCAATATTAAGAGTTGGAAGACCATAGAAAATAATAAATAACTGTACAAGAAGTGGCGTTCCGCGAATGATAGATACATAGATACGAGCAATCCATTGTAAAATACGACTACCTGAAATACGTGCGAGCGCTGTTAACGTCGCAAGTATAATACCGATAATAAATGTAATAAGCGTTAACGGAATTGTCGTAAAGACAGCTTCCTTCAGCATAGGCGCGAAGGAAGTCTGCATAATATCTATCCAAGTAGACAATCGATCTGACATCAATGCGCTACTTAGATACATTTTCACCGAACCATTTTTTCGTTATTTTATCGTACGTACCATCTTTTTTCATATCTTCTAACGCTTTATTTACTTCTTGTACAAGTTTGTCGCTACCTTTACGGAATAAGAATCCACTTTGTGACGCTTCTTTTTCTGTATCTACAATTTTAATTTTTGCATCTTTTTTCGTTTCTAAATAGTTTAACACTGATAATTTATCATTGATTGTAAAATCAACGCGGCCAGAACTTAATAATTCTGCTGCTTGGCTAAATCCTTCTACACCTGTGATTTCCGCACCATTTTTCTTAGCAATATCTGCGTAGTTACTCGTTAAAGATTGCGCTGCTTTTAATCCTTTTACGTCAGCAAATGTAGCAGGTTTATCTTTATCTTTCGCAACAACTAATGCTGCTGAAGAAGAAATGTATGGACTAGAGAAGTCATATTTCTTTTGGCGATCTTCACGAATACCAACTTCGTTCGCAACCATGTCGAAACGTTTTGCATCTATTCCTGCAAGTAAGCTATCCCATTGTGTTTCTTTAAATACAGGCTTTACACCTAAACGTTTTGCAACTTCTTCTGCTAATTCAACGTCAAACCCAGTTAATTTATCGTTTGTATCGTGGAACGTAAATGGTGGATATGTACCTTCTGTACCAATTACAAGCTCACCGCTTTGTTTTATCTTCTGTAATGCATCTTGATTAGCTGTATCTTTTTTCTCTTCTTTACCGCAGCCCGCTACAATCCCAATCGCTAATGTAGTTACTGCAAGCACTGAAAATAATTTTTTCATGATAGTAGTCCTCCAAGTATTCTGATAGGAATTTAAAAACTATATTGATTGTATGCAATTTCGAACAATTTTTCAATGAAAATGTTCTTATTTAGTTTAACCTTTTTCTTCATAATCAAACAAAATGGAAAAATAGCGCTACATACAAAAAATAAGTAACATTTTTTAATATAGCATTTATAAAGAAAAAGGTAAAACAATACCTACTTATTTATAAGTTTTTCAGCCGGTGAAATATATTAACTTCTAAGCGGACAATCCGATCAAAAAAGAACTTGCGAAAATCGCAAGTTCTTCTAAAAATTAAGCACTCTGGTTTCCTTCCATTTGCGTTTTATACATATCGTAATAACGCCCGCGCTTTTTCATTAATTCATCATGGGAACCTTTTTCCAAAATCGTTCCTCTATCAAGCACAATAATTTGATCAGCGCTCTTAATTGTTGAAAGACGATGAGCGATAATAAACGTCGTTCGTCCTTTCTTCACAACTTCTAGCGCTTGTTGAATCATCGCTTCTGTTTCTGTATCAATACTGGAAGTCGCTTCATCTAAAATTAAAATAGCAGGATCAAAAGCAAGTGCCCTAGCAAACGATATAAGCTGACGTTCTCCGGTTGAAAGTGTACTTCCTTTCTCCGTAATTTTTTCATCTATATTGTTAGCAAACCTTTCCGCACCAACATCACGTAACGCCTTTACGATGCGATCTTTTGAAATTTTTTCATTTTCTAAGCTTACATTGGATGCCACTGTCCCGCTAAATAAAAACGGATCTTGCAATACAATTCCCATATGTTCACGTGTTGCTTGTTTCGGCATCTCTGTTACATCGTGACCATCAATCGTAAGCTTCCCTTTTTGAAATTCATAAAACTGAAAGAGCACATTCATAATGGAACTTTTTCCTGATCCAGTATGACCGACAAGTGCCACTGTCTCCCCTTGTTTCGCTTCAAAAGAAATATTTTTTAATACTTCATCTTTTCCATTGTAAGAAAACGAGACATTATCGAATTTCACATTTCCGGTTAAGCGAGGCATACGTTCTTCTTCTACTGCCTCTCCCTTTTCCTCTAGTAATTCAAAGACGCGCTCTGATGCAACACGCGATTGCTCTAAGTTAGCAAGTTGGTTCACCATGTTCGTAATTGGCGAGAACAATCTCGTTAAATAATCGACGAAAGCATACAGTATCCCTAGAGAAAGGAGGCCAGAAGCACTTAATGAAGCACCACCAAAATACCAAATTACACCTGTAAAAGCGATGTTTCTTAATACAGACACTAAATTATGCGAAGTTGCTGCATTTAAATTTAAAATTTTATTTTGATATTTAAAATAATCACCATTTAACTCTTCAAATTCCTTCTTCGTTTCATGTTCTTGACGAAATGCTTGAATAATTGGCATCCCTTGAATTGATTCATTCACTGTTCCGTTAATATCCGATAAACGCGAACGCATTTTATGATTGTATACAGACGCATACTTTCTATACATAATCGCCCAAACAATTAAAATTGGGATGATGAGTAAGCATAGTGCCGCCAGTTTTACATCAAGTAAAAATAGCGCAGCGAAAATCCCGATAATATAGATGATACTAGAGACGAATGTCGCAAGCACTGTTACATATAAATCACGAATCGCTTCTGTATCATTCGTTACACGCGATACAATTTTCCCTGCTGGTAAATGGTCAAAATAACGAATTGGCAACGTTTGAATATGGGAAAAGACGTCTTCCCTCATAATTTGAATAATTTTATTTGCCGCCTTCTGTAAGAAGAACTGCTTTCCGTATGCAAATAATGATACGATTACTAATAAAGCGAAATATCCACCGCCAAGTAGTAATAACCTATTTATTTCTGGTTTATAAAACGCAAATACTTCTTCTTTCGTTAAGGCTTTCGATTTATACACTTGCACTGCCTTACCACTTTGTACTGTAAGCACATCACCCTTAACAGAACGAGTTCCTTCAAGCGTTATTTTATTCGGTACAAAATAGTACTGAAAACCAACTTGAATCACTCGGACTTCTTTCCCTTTTTGCTCACCTTGTTCAAAGCGATCACTTCGCTTATAAAAGGCGCCATTATATGAAACAGCATCCTCACTCTTTTCTGTTTCATACCAGGGTCTCTCTATTCCAACGATATGCTCATCGATCATCGTTTTTGCGACGAAAGGACCCGCGAGTTCTGCAATAACGAAAACAAATAGCATCGCCATCGCTGCAAAAATCGGCCCTTTTACTTTCATCGCGTATTGAAACAATCGTTTTGAAACACTCATATTTTCACCCCACTATCCGTACTTTCACTTTCACCTTGTTGTCTTTCGAACTGCTCTGCATACCAGCCCCCATTTCGAACGAGCGCTTCATGCGAACCTTCTTCAATAACCTCACCGTTATCCATAACGAGAATCCAATCAGCATGCTGCACTGCTGACAAACGATGCGTTGTTATAATCGTCGTCTTCCCGCTTCTTTCTGTTCGTATGTTTTCAATAATTGCCGCTTCAGTACGAGCATCAACAGCTGATAAAGAATCGTCCAAAATTAAAATTTCCGGATTTTGAATAACAGCCCTCGCAATCGAAATCCTTTGCTTTTGCCCACCTGATAAAGAAACTCCTTTCTCTCCAACGAGCGTTTCTAAACCTTCCGGTAAAAGCTCTAAATCCTTTTTAAACGCAGCTATTTCAATCGCTTTTTCAAGTTCTTCTTCAGTCGCTTCTCTATTTCCGAATAAAATATTTTCCTTCGCTGTTTTTGAGAACAAAATGTGTTCCTGAGGTACATACCCAATCCAGCCAAGTACGTTATCATTCGTAATTTTATCTAGCTTCACATCAGAAACCGCAATATCCCCTTCCCCAAGTGGATATTGACGAAGAAGCTGACGAACGAGCGTCGTTTTCCCGCTTCCTGTTTTCCCAACAACTCCAAGTGTCTCTCCTTGTTTTAATGAGAACGAAACATTTTTTAAATTTGTTTCAATTGATGAAGGATATGAAAAAGTAACGTTATCAAATTGAATGTAATCTGGCTCTTGTACAACCTTTGGATCTTTCGGATTCTTTACATCCGGTTCATAAGCTAACGTTTCATTTACACGGTCGAGCGACGCATTTCCTCTTTGCATAACATTAATCAATTCACCAATTGCAAACATCGGCCAAATCATCATCCCTAAATAGACGTTAAAAGAAACGAGCTCACCAAGTGTCACCTTTGATTGGAATACGAGATATGCACCGTACACTAAACCAATTAAATAACTAAGACCGACGAGCATTTTTACAGTTGGCTGGAATAATGCATCGATTCTTGCTACTCTCATATTTTTCTCGTATACGTCATCTCCTAAATGATGAAACCTTTCTTGATCAGCGTTCTCCTGTACATACGCACGAATAACGCGTACACCCGCAATTGATTCAAGTACTTTATCGTTCATATCCCCGAACGCATCTTGCGCGACTGTAAATCTTTCATGCAACTTCTTTCCGTATCTATTCATCGCATATGCCATAATCGGAAGCGGTATAAGCGCAGCAAATGTTAACTGCCAACTAATTGAGAAGCCCATCATACAAACGATTGTAAGCATATATAGACTAGAATCAACGAGCGTTAATATACCAAAACCAGCTGTCATGGAGATTGCTTTTAAATCATTTGTCGCTCTCGCCATTAAATCGCCAGTACGATTTTTTTGATAAAACGTCGGTGTCATCTTAAGTAAATGCCCCATAAATTTTGAACGCATCTTTTTCTCAAGTACGAACGCACCGCCAAATAGTTGGTGCTGCCAAATGAAAGTAAGCACATACCCACCAATCGTTACCCCAAGTAAAATAAAAATATATTGCATAATCGCCTCATTCGTTAAGGCTCCCGTTTTAATATTATCAATTGTAATTCCTAACACTTTCGGTGGAATTACCTCTATCACGTTTACAATTAAAAGTACCCCAATTGCGATACTATACCTTTTCCAATGCTCTCTAAAAAACCAGCTTAACTTTAGTAATACTGAAAACAATATAACCTCCCCTTTCTCGTTCCCGTTTGATTCACATTTCTTTACCCGCTATCCAAACCCATCACATTTACATTTCGTAAGCCATACAATTTCATCACATTTTTCCACCTTCCAAATTCTGATTTTTTATAGTAACCACGCAAACAAGGAAAATAAAGTGAAACTTTAATCAGTGGGGGTTTTGTTCATTCTCCACTGATTATTAGCCCGCAAATAGCGGGATAAACAAAAAAAAGCATACCGCCGCTTGACGATATGCAAAGAATGCATAAAAGCGTACGTTACGATATACGCAACGTACGCTTCTCATAAGACGCAAAGGTCCTATATATCCGCACGGGTTGCGTAATGATATGAATGTTTTCCGCCATTTAACAGAGCTAAGCCCATTACATTTACGATTACAATCATTACGCACACCCCCTTCATTTATTTTCCATTTATAATCTTACAACTTTATTGAGTATTCTGTCAATTGTTTTTTTTCGCTTTAGAATAAAATAATCTTTTATCACAAAAAATGAAAGTGATGCATTCTACTTATAATTCAGTTTGAAATAAGGGAATCTTCTGTAAGAAAGGGCATACAAAACAAAAAAATAATAAGAAATCGTTTTCACAAACATTTCATTTGAAAAATATTATCAAACCACCTACAATCACCTTATACTCACTCTTACAAGTTGCTATTTTAGGAGGACTAATCATGACAACTAGCAATACGTACAAATTTTATTTAAACGGAGAATGGAGAGAAAGCTCTTCAGGTCAAACAATCGACATTCCATCTCCATACTTACACGAAGTAATTGGGCAAGTACAAGCAATTACTCAAGGAGAAGTAGATGAAGCAATTGCATCTGCAAAAGAAGCTCAAAAATCATGGGCTGAAGCTTCTCTACAAGATCGCGCAAAATATTTATATAAATGGGCTGATGAGCTCGTAAATATGCAAGATGAAATTGCCGATATCATTATGAAAGAAGTCGGTAAAGGCTATAAAGATGCGCAAAAAGAAGTCGTTCGTACAGCTGACTTAATTCGTTACACAGTTGACGAAGCACTTCACATGCACGGTGAAAGCATGATGGGTGATAGCTTCCCTGGTGGATCTAAATCTAAACTTGCGATTATTCAGCGCGCACCACTTGGTGTTGTATTAGCAATTGCACCATTTAACTACCCAGTAAACTTATCTGCTGCAAAACTTGCACCAGCACTTATTATGGGTAACGCTGTTATCTTCAAACCAGCAACTCAAGGTGCAATTAGCGGTGTTAAAATGGTTGAAGCACTTCATAAAGCTGGCCTTCCAAAAGGTCTTGTAAATGTAGCTACAGGACGCGGTTCTGTAATTGGTGACTACTTAGTAGAACATCCTGGCGTAAATATGGTATCGTTCACAGGTGGTACAAATACAGGTAAACATTTAGCGAAAAAAGCTGCGATGATTCCACTTGTATTAGAACTTGGTGGTAAAGATCCTGGTATCGTTTGTGAAGATGCAGACTTACAAGAAGCTGCAAAGCATATCGTAAGCGGTGCATTCTCTTACTCAGGTCAACGTTGTACAGCTATTAAGCGTGTACTTGTACATGAAAATGTAGCAGACGAACTAGCTGGCTTATTAAAAGAGCAAGTAGCTGAACTATCAGTTGGATCTCCAGAACAAAACAGCACAATCGTTCCATTAATCGACGACAAATCTGCTGACTTCGTTCAAGGTTTAATTGACGATGCTGCTGAAAAAGGTGCAACAATCGTTATCGGTAACAAACGTGAGCGCAACCTAATTTATCCAACATTAATCGACAACGTAACAGAAGAAATGAAAGTTGCTTGGGAAGAGCCATTTGGCCCAATCCTTCCAATCATCCGTGTTTCTTCTGACGAACAAGCGATTGAAATTGCTAACAAATCAGAGTTCGGTCTGCAAGCAAGTGTCTTCACAAAAGACATTAACAAAGCATTTGCAATTGCTAACAAAATCGACACTGGTTCTGTTCAAATTAACGGACGCACAGAGCGCGGCCCTGACCACTTCCCATTCATCGGTGTAAAAGGTTCAGGTATGGGCGCACAAGGTATTCGTAAGAGCCTTGAGTCTATGACTCGTCAAAAAGTAACTGTATTAAACTTAGTTTAATCTTATATGTAGCAGCTGATCTAATATTTAGGTCAGCTGCTTTTTAGTTAAAACCCTCCAGGACCTAATAACGAATTCTTCTCTATAATCTGATTATTACTATATCCATTGACGTATAAAAATACATTTGTTACTCTTAAACATGTTAATTTAATACATAAATCCTCATTCGTATCTCGGTGAGGTAGAGGTTGCAGTCATTAAGAGTATCATTTCAGGAGATGTAGTGGCATTGATGAAGAAATGAGAAAGGAATGATTGCCGAAGTAAGTCGTGTCCACCATACACGCTTGCTGGGTCTGCATTTAATAAGTGCAGAACTGTCACAAACGTTTCGTTTGTGGAGAGCTATCGAGAGGTATGTCGTGGGTTTCTTATAAGATAGAAAGCATGTAGCGGCAGATTACGTGCTTTTTTTGTTTTGTTTGGACCTTCTCTTCCTTATC
The DNA here is from genome assembly GCF_044908245.1 of Bacillus sp. RC242. Lineage (NCBI taxonomy): Bacteria > Bacillati > Bacillota > Bacilli > Caryophanales > Bacillaceae > Bacillus > Bacillus sp. RC242. Next base: position 106,719 of record NZ_JBIYCZ010000016.1, on the reverse strand, counting down.
AGGAAGACATACATATCTCCTCGCTTGACTTGGTTATACTAACTTTGGAGGTATTTTCTATGCAACAAAAAAAATGGGGCTTTTGGGTACTAACAGCTTTCGTTGTCGGTAACATGGTTGGCGCTGGTATTTTCATGGTGCCCAGTACGTTGGCACAAACAGCAAGCCCACTCGGTGTCACTTTAGCTTGGTTAACAACAGGGTTTGGTGTTTTAATGCTAGCTCTTGTTTTCGGTAATTTAGCAATTCGTCGTCCTGATTTAACAACAGGACCACAAAGTCATGCATATGCTTTATTCTCAACACCAAAAAGAAAGAAAATGGCTGGTTTCAGTATGGTATGGGGATATTGGGTTGCAAACTGGGCAAGTAACGTTGCCATCATTACATCTTTCGCGGGATATTTATCGCTCTTCTTCCCGATTATGAAAGATACACGACTATTGTTTTCAATCGGCTCTTTCAATATAGAAGTTGGAAAACTAATTACATTTACTATTTGTTCCATCTTACTTTGGGGAACACATTTAATTTTAACAAACGGTGTAAGCGGAGCTGGGAAGCTAAACTTCTTAGCAACAACAACGAAAGTAACTGGATTCCTTCTATTCATCGTCGTTACGTTATTTGCGTTCGAAGCTTCAAAATTTGGACAATGGTACACACCAATGATCGATAAAGAAGGCGTATCACATGGCCTCCTTTCACAAGTAAATTTAGCGGCTCTTACAACGCTTTGGGCATTTATCGGGATTGAATCAGCCGTTCTTTTATCAAACCGAGCTACCTCTCCAAAAACGGTAAAACGTGCGACTGTTGCCGGTTTATTAATAACGGTTGCAATTTATTTAGGAATTACAATTTTAACAATGGGTGTGCTTCACGTTGATAAATTACAAGCTTCTGAACGTCCATTAGCAGATGCATTAAACGCTGCAATGGGTCATGGTGGCGGGAAACTTATGGCATTACTTGCTCTTACTTCCCTATTCGGTTCAATATTAGGCTGGATTTTATTAAGCTCAGAAGTACCTTATCAAGCTGCAAAAGAAGGTTTCTTCCCTTCCTTCTTTACAAAAACAAATAAAAAAGGAAGTCCAATTTACTCATTACGATTAACAAACATTATGTCACAAGTGTTCTTATTCTCAACACTATCTGGAACCATTGCGGAAGCTTATACATTCGTTATTACAGTATCAACTTTAGCCTACCTCATTCCATATCTCGTTTCACCAATATTCCAGTTAAAACTGGTCGCAACTGGTGAAACTTATAAAAATGAGTTACGGGCAAGAATTATAGATGGTGTGGTCGCAGTTATTGCAATTTGCTATGCGTTATGGGTTATTAAAACAGGCGCGTCCGATATAAAAACATTCCTTCTCGGAATTGGTTTATTCGGGATTGGCTTTGCCTTCTATCCATTAATGAATCGTGATCAGAAAAAAAATAAAGAAAAGAAAAACGAGCAAGTTGCGTAACGCAATTTGCTCGTTTTTTACTTTATAAAACATATATAATAGAAAAAAGAGGTGAAAAACATGTCAATCGAATCACTATGGAGCTCTCGCTTTCAACAACATATTCAAAATGCCATCACATACTTTGCACGTATGATTAACGGTTTACTATATAGCTTCATCTTCGTCTCATGTGTAGGTGCATATTATTACGCTAAGTTTCTTAAAACGGATCCTTCTAAAGGAATATCTCTATTGCTTATTACAATCGTCTTAACAGCGATTATAACGAGATGCCCAATACGTACATTTATTCAAAAGCCCGATGCTGTCTATTTACTAGCACTAGAAGAGAAATTAACTTCTTATTTTAAAAAATCTCTTCTATATAATTACATCATTCAGCTCTTCCCATTATTATTTACGTTCCTTATTCTCGTACCACTTGCACTGCAATCATTACAATTAACCGTACCTTTTTTATGTACAATCTTTATCGTTTTAATGATTTTAAAAGGCTGGAACATATACATACATTGGATGTGGCGTGATAGTTATGAAAAAAACATATGGTTTATCATTCGTATTGCTTGTAACGCCCTAATCATTTACATGCTGTTTTATGTTGCAAATATCATTGTGCTAGGCGGCTTACTATTACTTCTTGCCTTTCTACTCCTATATACAAAAAAACAGCCCACAAAGCGAATACCGTGGGAATACATAATCGAGCAAGAAGAAAAAATGGACATACGATTTTATCAATTCGCTAGCATCTTTACCGATGTTCCGCAGCTAAAAAAACAAGTAAACGGCAGAAAATGGCTTACGAATTGGATCGAACCTTTACTACATAAAAAACAAGCTACTTTCTTCTATTTACATACACTTGCATTTTTACGTGGTAATGATTATTTCGGTATATATATTCGCTTGGGGGTAATCGGTGCTTTCATCCTATATTTTGTTCCGAATATATACGTAAAAGCTGCTATCGTTTATATCATCCTATATATGATTTCTATGCAGCTTCGTTCTCTGTGGAAATATTTTTCGGGAAATATTATCGTAGCATTATATCCAATTGATACTGAAGAACGAATGAGTCAATTTCTTAGCTTAATCTTTATATTGCTAAGCATTCAACTCATTGTATTTTCAAGTGTTATACTCATTGCTACAGTACAATTTTTACATAGCCTTATCATTATGGTTATCGGGTTACTCTGGATCAAATTTATTATTGTACCAAAAACGAAGAAACGAATTTCCGCATTTTAACGAAAAAGAGGCTGCACATCACAGCCTCTTTTCTCGTCCCAAAATTTCTAATCACTTTTCATAGGCAGTTCTCATATAGTGAAAATGACTATACAATTCCTATCCATAAGTTAAATAATGATTTTACACATATAAATAAAAAAGATAGGAGACCTATTATGAACAACAATCCGCCTGCAACGCCCCAAAACAACTCAGAAAAAAATAGCCGTGACATTAAATTGCAAACATTACGAGTCATCGGACTCATCGTCCTCATTAGTGGTTATATTCTCGTCGCTCTCTCAGAAGTGGGTGAACTGAAGAATCTTTTAACAAGCCCGAATACCAATCCTGACTTAGCTGAAGTTGATCCGTTTTAAAAATTATATAAAAAGCGAGTCCCAGTATATAACTGGCTCGCTTTTTATATAGTTTTATCCAATCTGAGAAACCTCCCTTTCATCCTCATACTTTTCTTTCCCTATCGCCTTCATAAATAATAAAATACTGCTCATACCAACGATGAAATATAGAGCGCTCATGCCCCAAGATGCAATAAATGAACCTAGCATAACACCTAATGCACCATTCATTTTCGCAACTTGAAAGACCATTCCGTTAATCGCCATATATGAACCTCTTGCCTCATTCGGCACCATATCTGCCATAATAGATTGACGAACTGGCACATACATCATCTCTCCTACAGTTTGGAAAAGCCCTGCGATTAATAAGATCCATAAACTATTGCTCGTTCCGAGTATTGTAAATCCAATTGTATAAATGAATAAGCCTACATATAAAATTTTTAAATCGTTAAAGCTTTTCAGCATTTTAATAAGAAGCGCCGAACATAACACAACTAAAATTGTATTCTCTGCTGAAATCCAGCTGAGCATTCGAATACCTGTTAAATCGAATGTAAAACCATTCCCAAAGAAAAAGTGCACCGTTTCAAATTCCTTCTGTAAACGTATCCCTAAATAATTATTAATTTGAAACTCTAACGATAGTGTACATATACTTGCTGCACAAAAAATTAAAAACGCTCTATCTTTCATCACGACTTTATAACTATCTGCCATATCTTTTAATACATTTTTCTTCTCCACCGTTTTTCGTGCCACATACACTTCTTCCATATATACAGCCATCACATATAAAGTAATAACTGCAATAACTGTTAATCCTATAAACAATTGCAATCTATAGTTCTCAAATAGTAATCCGCCAAATATTGCTCCAATCGCAATTGATAAGTTAATAGCCCAGTAGTTAATACTGTACATCACTTTTCGATTTTCTGGTGTACTCACATCTATCAACATCGCTTCCGTCGCTGGATTCATAAGTCCAGATCCTAAACTATTCACTAACATAAACACAAATGTTAGCCACGGTGAATCTACATAATCTGAGTTTGCAATTCCCATACAAGCAATGGAAACGACTTGTATACTTTGGCCGATAATCATTACTTTTTTACGACCGAGCCGATCTCCAACATACCCACCATATAAACCGATAATTAATGCTGCTAGCACATTGATCAGTAATAAAGCACCAGCAATCGCACTACCTAATTTTATTGAAAAGTAAATTGCCATAAATGGAAAAATCATTGTGGATACAGTGCGTGTTAAAAACGAAGTTATAATTCTAATTTTTATATTTCGGTGCATACTCCAAAATCCCATTGTTTCCCCCTCCTTATGCTTATTCATTTTACTTTGAAAAAGAGGAAGAAAAAGGTTAGAATATTCTAAAGAGTTTCCCCTTTTATCAAACATTAACGGGCAGTAAGACCCCCACCTCAAAATTCAGCGAAAGCAAAGAAGTTAGGCGGGGATCAACTGCCCGTAAAAGCCCGATTGGTGAAGGCTAATAATCAGTGGGGGATGCCCCACTGATTAAAGTTTCACTTTATTATAGAAGGAAGTGTACATATGAAAATTATGGACTATTACATTAGACTAAGGCTACATGCACAAGATCAACAACATATACGAAATAGCTTACAAGAATTAGCGGATCTTTTATATTGCAGTACGAAAAACGTGAAGATTTTATTAAAGAAAATGAGCGAGGAACAATTCATTAAGTGGACACCAGGGCGTGGTCGCGGAAATAAAACAGAAATTATATTTGTACATAGTTTCGTAGAAGCAATTGAATCCTATACAGATGAACTGTTAGCCCAAGAAAAATTAAAAGATGTCTTTCTTCTTTTAAAAGAGCCCCTTCCTCTTGCACTTCAAAAAAAAATAGAAAATAAACTACACCATCATTTTGGATACGAACCTTCAAATGATATGTACGACATATTAAAGATTCCTATATCAAGAAAGATATTCCCATTAGATCCGGCTTTTGTGGCTGTAACTACGGAGAGCCATCTTACTAGTCAAATTTTTGATACATTAGTCTTTTATAACGATGTGACAGAACAAATGGAACCGCACATTGCTCATACGTGGGAATTAAGTCAGGATCAACTTACGTGGACGTTTTATTTACGAAAAGATATACATTTTCATAATGAAACTCTTTTAACTTCTAAAGATGTTCAATTTTCATTTGAAAGATTGCAGCAAGCTCAATCTCCTTACGCATGGTTAACACAGGAAATTGTCCAAATTGAAACACCATCACCACTGCAAATTCGATTCCATTTAGCAAAACCAAATTTATTTTTCTTACGTTATGTGAGTTCCATGCAACTCGCAATTTTACCGCATGATGCAGTTATTCAAAATCATCACTACATAGGTACTGGACCTTTTAAACTTACTCATTACTCTGAAGACAATATCGTACTCGAAGCGTTCACCCATTATTTTAAAGAGCGTGCGTTATTAGACCGTATTGAATTTTGGGGGATTCCTGATCATTTGCAAATAAATGCTGATTATGAACTACCAAATGAAGAGGAAAATGAAAGGCATGATATACAAATAGAAGAAATAGGTTGTATTTATGCTAGCTTCAACTTTACAAAACCTGGTCCTCATCACGACATTCACTTTCGAAAAGCTTGGAGAGAACTATATGACGTTGAAACGATACTTCATAGCATAGAAGGCAGACGAACAATTGCTGCTTCAAGCTTTTTCCCTGAAAGAAGCCGCCAAGTTCCTAAAAGGTCCTACTCTCTTGAAAAAGCGAAAGAGTATTTAAAAAAGAGCACCTATAATGGAGAGACGATTCATATTTACTTCTTCGCATTTAAAGATAGTGCAAATGATGCACATTTCCTAAAAGAACGCTGCGAACAATTAGGAGTACACGTAGAACTTCACCCATTTCTCGTTTCAGATTATATGGATCGTTCTATTGATAAACATGCGGATATTATTTTCATGGGGGAAGTATTTGCTACCGATCATGAAATTGCATTTTTAAATGTATTTAAAAATAAAAGTTGCTTCGTAAATCGATTCATGGACCCACACTATGCAAAACAAATTAATTGTTTACTTGATACCTTTTTATTAGAAGACAATAAAGAAAAACGGTATAAGCTCATGTATGAGATCGAAGAGTTTTTACAAACAGAACACATCATTTTATTTAACTATCACGTTTTAAAAAGAAAAACATACCCTTCTTCTTTAAAAAACGTAACAATTGATTCATTCGGTTGGGCGAATTTTGCGAAGTTATGGATACAGCCATCCACGTATTAAAATATGAGTTTTTATAAAAGGAGAAGAACCATGAAACGCAACCTAGAAAAAAGACTTTCCTATCTATACACAGGTGAGTTATTTTCAGTCATTACTTTTATTTTCACAAGTTACTTACTTAATTATGCTTATCCTACGTTACATTTATATTCCCTATTTTCTTTTTGGATCTCATTTCTTCTTTTAGAGTTTATCTTATTACAAGGAGCAATTTACTGGTACGTAAAGCGGAAACGACTAAAAAAAGAGAAAACATCTATTACACCTATTAGGATGATTCAATATTTAAAAGTACTTAAAAAGATAAATATAGCATTGATTGTCACGGGATTTATTACGTTTACTATTGATTTTGTAATTTGGTATCCCCACTTACCTTTAGGCGGGGTATCATTCACTCTATTTATTTATATTTTTGCATTACTTGAGTACATTAACTATTATCATACTCAACTTTCATACGATAACATCTCTGATATTAAACATTTAATCAAATCAAAAAAACTAAAACCGTCCTGTATGAGTAAAGATTTTCAACGTATTTCATGAAAGAGAAGGTACTACATCCTTAGTAGTACCTTCTTCACATACAGATACAAACTATTATTTAATTACTCTATCTAAGTGATCTCTCAAGTTCAATAAATATTGCTCAATATCCGGATTTTTCACCACATCATAACAAGCAAAACTCTTTAACGGACTCATGCCAAGAAACTTCTGCACACGATGTAAATGACTAAGTGCTGATTCTAAACTTTCTCCTTCAAAGAACTTCGTCTTATCTCCGAATGCTTTTTCAGGTGCGTTCCAAGTTGTAGAAAACATATACTGCTTCTCTTTTAATAAACCACCTGTTCCGTATTCATCTGCACCTTTAAAGAACAAACCGTATTCATACACTTCATCCATATATGTTTTAAATAATCCCGGTACACTAAACCAGTAAATAGGTGTTTGATAAATTACAACATCAGCCCATAAAAACTTTTCTTGCTCTTCCTTAATACTGTATCCATCTTGAATCGTTGTTGTTTTCACATGATGATTTTCACTTAGTAAACTTATCATGCAATCAGCTAGCGTTTTATTTAATCGACCTTCCTTTGAACCGTATTTTTCATGCCCATTTATAATGAATATATTTTTCATAACTTTTCTCTCCCTTATTTTACTCTTCAGCTATTAACCCAAGTTGTTGTTTCAGCGTAAGATTATCTTCTAAATGCCAATCTTCCGTTACCTTTCCGTCTTTCACATGCAAAATATCAATTGCAAAAAAATTGATTTTCTTATCATTATGAGTTCCTGTAAAAGAAAGACGAGCTGTTACTTTATCACCAACCACTAATAAATCTTCAATCTCGCAATGTATATCTGGAACTACTTTACGAAAGTTTTGCGCCGCGAGCTTTAATCCTTCAGTGCCTTGTGGTCGACCTTTCGGCAGTGTGTTATCGAAAAAATTTTCAGTAACCGTCTGCGGAATAAGCTCCTCTTTACCTGTATCCCAAAATGCATAAAAACGCTGAGCTGCATGCACGATTTCTGTCGCTTCCTTTTTACTTAATGAAGAATCAATTGTCATTGCTTTTGGCTTCGGCATTTCCTTTAATAACTGAATTTCAGTTTTTTGCTCACCACTACATGCTACAAGCACAATACAAATGACAAAAAAACTAAGAAACATAAACAACTTTTTCATACCCATGGAAATCACCTCCTCCTCATACAAACCCTTTGTATTTCGTATTGCTATTGTATATGCACTAACTTCCTTTATGGAAGTAGTGATATTTTTTTCATATAGTTACTAAAAAGATAGTTTTGTGATACGATAAGGCAAATTCATTCAAAAAAATTTTATGGAGGCTATTTCCATGAGCAATATAGATCCAGTTGTATTAACGAAAGGTTTACCTGGTATACCTTGTCCTATCGCTAAAACGCTTGACGTAATTAGTACAAAATGGACGTTTTTAATCATTCGTGACCTTCTTATCGAAGGAACTTTACGATTTAGTGATTTACAAAAATCAATGGACGGGATTAGTCCGAAAACTTTATCGCTTCGCCTAAAAGAATTGGAAACACAAGGGATTATAACGCGAAAAGTATACCCAGAAGTTCCGCCTCGCGTAGAGTACACGTTAACGGATAAAGGAAAGCAATTAGAGGGGATATTTATTGAATTAAAGCGGTTTGGATTAAGTTTATAAACGAAAAGCCCCTTACCATAAAAATAGTAAGAGGCTTTTCGTTATTCACTACATTACTTCGCAAAACTTTGAGCTAGCTGTTTCTCTCTCCACATAAATGTAATGCCGAGACCAACGATTAAAACAACACCTGAAAATGCATATGGATAATTAATGTTTATATCAAATAATATTCCGCCCATCGCTGGTCCTGCGATATTTCCTAAACTCGTATACGTTGAGTTCATACCAGCAACGAATCCTTGCTCTTTTCCAGCTGCTTTTGATAAAAACGTCGTTAAAGCTGGACGAAGTAAATCAAATGCTAAGAAAATAAAACAAGTAACGAGAAGTACAATCCAATAATTAAAGACTACAGTTGAGACGAATGCTAATACTGCACCTACAATTAAACATATTTGAATTAATACTTTCTCACCGAACATGTCAACCAATTTGCCAAACATAAATACTTGCACAACTACCCCAAAGATGGAGCTAATCGTAATAATTGCAGCAATATCTTTCGGTGTAAAACCAAATTTATGATCAGAAAACAAACTAAAAACAGTTTCATATGCTGATAAACCGAATGCGAGTACAAATACAATAATAAATGCGATTGCATACATTGGATTTAATGATTTCTTTAAATCCCCGATAAAGCTTGATTCTTTCGTATTAGCAGAAATCTCTGCAAGCTCTTCTTTCGTTAACGGCTCTTTCAAAATAAAGATGGAAATTACACATGCGACAAAAGCAATCACTGCTGCCACAAAGAACGGCACACGTATACCGTATTCTGCAATAAACCCGCCAATTCCAGGCCCTATAATAAATCCGGTACTAATAGCGGCTGAAAGATAGCCCATCGCCTTTGGACGTTCTTGAATAGAAGTAATATCAGCAACATATGCCGTAACACCCGGCATAATAAACGCAGCACTAATTCCGCCTAACACCCTCGCTGCATAAAGCATCCACACATCTGTACCTAATCCAAAAAGAAGCTCTGAAACACCAAAAATAAATAATCCAATGATTATCATTTTCTTCCTACCGTAAATGTCGACCCAACGACCCGTAATAGGTGAAGTAATAAGCTGCGCCATCGCAAACACTGCAACGAGATAACCCATCGTCTTTCCTGTTAAATTCATATCATTCATAAAGGACGGCATAACCGGAATGATTAATCCAATCCCTAAAAAAGCGATAAATATATTACTCAAAAGAATGATCAATACCATCTTTTGTTCTTTTATCGGTTTCTTCAATTTTTAACACCTCTTCCCGTAGTTCCTCTCAAAAATAATGCCCAAGAAGCTTTTTCTTTATCCTGCTATTTGTGGGCTCATACTGAGTAAAGATGTCCCCACTCATTAGAATTTCACTCTATCCTTCCACACATACATAAACACAGGGTGAATGACTATCATTCAGTTTCCCGCAGAAATGAACCTACCTTTTCAGACAGGTTCATCTTACTACTTCTTCATATGTAGTGCATGTGTTAAAAAATCTAGTACTTCTGCCTTTTGTAGCTCGACTTGCTCATCATCTTTATGATCATATAAATAAACTTGTTCCGCTGCTGATTCAACAAGAGCGATAAATAACTTCGCTGTTCGCTCTGCGTGAACCGAATCACGAATTTCACCTGATTCTTTTGCCTCACTTAAAAAGTCACTTAGCCATATATAAAGAGGCTCATACACAGCTTCCCATTCTTTTATATGTTCAGTAGATGCAAGACCCGCATACATTAAAGCTTGTATTTCACGATATTCAGCTATAAAGTTAAACACTGCATCTATTACTTGCTCAACCTTACTTGAAAAAGGTGAATCGTTCTGTACTTTTTCTTTCACTGCAAGTATCATCTTCTCAACCATCACTTCTGCTATTGCAGGCATAACAGATAACTTAGAAGGAAAATATAAATAGAACGTTCCTTGCGCAATGCCAGCCAATTTCACGATATCAGAAATCTTCGTTTTTTCAACGCCCTTTTCCTGAAATACTTCAATAGCTGCATAGACAATTTTTTCTTTTTTATTCATCATCTAAACCCTTTCACACGCGTATTGAATGACTGTCACTCATTTTATAAAATAACTAGCTGTACTGTCAATTATAGTGCACTTTTCATAATAAAAATCTCCCAACAAATCGTTAGGAGATTCAACTTTAATATCATTTTCTTATGAAAGAGCCTTTAATCCCGTAACTCCACATACGATAAGAGCTACACTAATCAAACGTGCCTTACTTTTCGATTCACCAAACAGAAACATATTTAATAAAACTGCGCCTGCTGTTCCAATGCCAATCCAAACCGCATAAGCCACACTTACTTGTAAGAACAAGAAAGATGTGTATAAAAATGCGAAGGAAGTTGCAAATCCACCTATATAAATCGCTCCATTTGCTAACTTCTTATCTTTACTATACATTTTAAGGCCTATCACACCGACTATTTCACTAATTGCAGCACAAAATACGAAAATCCAACCCATTTTTAAGCAGCTCCTTCCATAGTTTCTTCCGCGGTTTCTTCTTTATTATCAGCCAATTTTAAACCGATAACGCCCGCTACGACCATCACGATAAAGAATAGTTTTCCTACACTGAAACTGCCGCCGAAAAGGAATACATCCATTAAGAAAGTACCTACCGTACCAGCTCCGGCAAACACAGCATATACAGTCCCTGTTGCAAGATGTTCGCACGCTTTCGATAGGAAGTAAAAATCAACAGCGATAACTCCTACAATAATGACCCAATGCCACCAAGTATGAGCTGTATTAAAACCAAACACCCAAAAGACTTCAAAAATACATGTTAATATGACATATAACCAAGCTTTATTTTTCATATCTCTCACCTTCTATTATTCACTGACTGACCGTCAGTCATTTTTAATTTAAAAAATATAATCTCACTCTAACTACTATTTAAAAAACCAATATCATCCTCATTTATCCTTATATTTGCTCCGTTATTAAGTTAACTACATATAAAAGTTGCTTATCTACACCCTTCCACAGAAGAAATGACTGAATGTCATTCATAAATATTCTACATGACCAATTGATAAAGTGTCAACACCCGGATTCTATTAACCAAAAATATTTTAAATTTCTTAAATCCACATGAATATTTCTTAATAATCTGTGAATAATGGTAGTAACATAATATTTTCTCCATTCCCCCCTTGGAGATCCCTTTGAATCGAGCAGTTGCTTTTAGCTAACTGCTCTTTTTTAATTTATCGGTACATTATAATAAAATACTCATAGATAAATTCCAAAACAAAGACCTGTACTCCCTTTTCAACATGCAACAAAGAACGAAATATTTTGTACGCTATTTACTTTTCAACGAGTCTTTGTATGCAATAATTTTATTTTCGAGCATCTTCTCTGTAATTTCTAAGTTTTCTCTTTGAGTTCGAATAGATTTTTTATGATTTTCTAACAGTTGTAAACGAGCTTCGGTTGTATGCTCCCCTTCTAAATATAATCTAGCATATTCTCTTATTTTCGCTATCGGCATTTGTGTTTGTTTTAATTTCATTACAAACTGCAACCACTTTATATGTGACTCTTCATACAATCTATTCCCATTTGCATCGCGATTTGCAATTAATATGTTCTCCTTTTCATAATAACGTAATGTATGTGTGCTCACTCCTAATAATTTAGCTACCTCGCTAATTGTGTACATAACCATTCTCCCTCCGCACGCCATTTACTCTCATATATTTTACTGCCTTATCCAAATTATAAAAAACATTTGACTTAGAGTATACTCTAACAAATACAATCTAACCATGATAAATTAATTTGAATTTAGGAGGCTTTTATATGAAATATACTGTTATTACTGGTGCTAGTTCAGGAATTGGCTATGAATCCGCTTTAGTCTTTGCATCTCGCGGAAAAAATTTAATACTTGTAGCTCGAAGACAAGAAGAATTAGACGGATTAAAATTAAAAATTAACGAAATGCATCCAGAGTTGGATGTTGTCATTCGAAGAACTGATTTATCCGTCACTGAAAATGTTTATAAACTTTATGAAAGCCTACAAACTTTTCAAATTGAAACGTGGATTAACAACGCAGGTTTTGGTAATTTCGCCTCAATTGCTGAACAAAATTTAAACAAGATAGAAACGATGTTGCATGTAAATATAGAAGCACTAACAATACTATCTTCCCTTTTCGTTCGAGATTATTCAATGACCGAAGGAACACAGCTTATTAACGTTTCATCAGGCGGTGGATACACGATTGTTACCAATGCTGTTACGTATTGCGCTACGAAATTTTATGTAAGTGCATTTACAGAAGGACTATCTCACGAACTGAAAGAACAAGGTGCAAAATTACAAGCAAAAGTTTTAGCTCCTGGTGCAACTGAAACAGAATTTGCGAAACGTTCATTTAATATTGATGAGTTCCAATATGATGGTGTTGTACCGAAATTCCACACGGCAAAACAAATGGCACAATTTATGCTCGACCTTTATGATAGCGATAAAGTTGTAGGGCTGGTCGATGGTTCTACTTATAACTATGAGCTTAAAAATCCCATTTTTAATTTTGCAATGAGACAAACGAATTCAAATTCTTAACAACATCTCATTTCTGATCAAAATATAGATACCCACTATTTCTTAAATAATAGTGGGCCTTTTTTCTCTCTAAAAATTTCACCCCACATACCGTATCATCGCCACCTCATCACAATAATCAACTTTTGGACAATGTCTACAATCAATCCACACTTTTTCTGGCAATGCTTCTCTATTCATAAAATCAAACCCGCACTTTTGAAAAAATTCTGTTTCATATGTTAAAGAAATTACCCCGTTCACTTTTATCTTCGCCGCCTCATTCATTACATGATTCACTAACTTACGCCCTATCCCTTTTCCTGCATATGTATGCGAAACTACTAACGATCGTACTTCTGCGAGATCCTCTCCTAACACATGCAAACCAGCAACTCCAACGACTTCCTCCCCTTCTTTCATAACATATAAACATTGTAAATATTGATAGAGAGACAAAAGAGAACGCGGCAAAACAACTCCTTCTTTTGCATACATTTCAATGAGATTATAAATTTCTTTCACATCACTTGTAACCGCATTAAAGATTTTCATATTATATCCCCTTGCCCCCAATGTTAATATTTATAACATTATATGAATTTTAATTCATAATTTCATATAATAATACATCTCTCTTTTCTCTCCGTCAATTACTTTTCTGAATTTTATCCCGCATTAACGGGCAGTAAGACTCCCACCTCAAAATTCGGCTGAAGCAAAGAAGATAGGTGGGAGTCGGGCTACCCCTAAACGCCCGATTGGTGAAGGCTAATAATCAGTGGTGGATGAACAAAACCCCCACTGATTAAAGTTTCACTTTACACAAACAAAAAACCAAGCAACTTAATCGATGCTCGGTTCCTCATTTCGTATCGGTAATACCGTTGAATATTTAATTTCACGAAGTGCTAAACTCGTCTGTATACGTGTAATACCAAGCTTATTCAGCTTTCTAATAAAATGCTCCAGTTCTTTACGATCACGATTCGCAACTTTTAATAAATAATCATACTCTCCTGTTAAACAGTGACATTCTAACACTTCAGGCATAGATTCTAATTCTCGTTCTAACACTTCCAGCTTTTCATACTGATGAATATTCGTACTCATAAAAATGAAACATAATAAATCAAATCCAAGCTTTTCTTGATTTAAAATTGCTACTTGCTTATCAATAAAACCTTCCCCATCTAACCTTTTTATTCGTGCATGCATCGCAGCTGGAGATAAATTAACACGGCGTGCAAGCTCTGCATTACTTACTTGTGATTCTTTCTGCAATATATCTAAAATTTTCACATCCAAATCATCAAGCACTTTAATAACAGATGACTCCATCAAAATTCCCCCTTTTTTCTTACCGACGATTATTCGAAGAAACATCTCATAACTTATATAAAACTGAATGTTTTTCTGCAAATAAGATTTCTAACGAAACATTTTATCGAGTTTTCACCATTATACAAAAGAATATATTAGATAATAAAGAAAAATGCTAAAATTATTTACAGTTCATTCTTATTTCAACAAAGGGGTTTTTAGCATGCCTTATTTTTATGTCTTTTTACTATTATTAACAAGCTTATTATGGGGAGGAAATTTCGTCGTTGGGAAATCACTCGTCGATCATGCATCTCCGATGACACTGACAAGTTTAAGATGGCTAATTGCGATCATTTGTTTATTACCAATGGTATGGTTTAAAGAGAAGAAAATCATTCCACCACGCTCTGCAATACTTCCGTTAATACTTATGGGAATTTCAGGAGTCGTTCTTTTTAACATTTTTCAATTTTTAGCACTAGAAAAAACATCCGCAACGAATGTAGGTCTTATTTCTACATTGAACGCTATTTCAATTGCATTATTTTCTGTGCTATTTCTAAAAGAAAAAGTAAATACACTTCAAATTCTTTCTATGATTCTTTCATTTTTCGGGGTTATGCTCGTCCTTTTAAAAGGAAATTTCGCTCTTTTATTTTCACTACATTTTAATAGCGGAGATTTATGGATGATGGCGGCAGTATGTATTTGGGGTATTTATTCTGTTTGTAGTAAATGGGCGACAAAAATAGTTACACCGCTAATGGCGACGTTATATTCTGGTATTTTCGGCGTCATTTTATTGCTTCCATTTAACATAGGCAACTTCACTGTTTCCAATATTAATTCTTCCTTCATAACATCACTTTTATATACAGGACTCATTTCAACAGTACTTTGTATGGTGTTTTGGAATATTGGTGTACAGAAATTAGGCGCTACTACATCGGGGATTTTTCTAAATTTCAATCCAATTTTCACAGCTATTTTAGCATTCCTTTTCCTTGGAGAAGAATTAACATGGATTCAAATTTTCGGTACAATCATCGTCGTGACAGGGTGTTATTTATTTTCTCATTTCAAAACCGTTGCTGTTCAGCCAACTAGAGCTTTAATGCGAAAACATTCTTAATCAAAAACATCGCCACCAAAGTGGCGATGTTTTTATTTACCTTTCATTTCTTTCACATACTGCTTTTCTTCTTCTGGCGATAAACGTTCTGTTGCCTTTCCGGTATCACCACCTTGAATTTCCCACAAAAAGTTATGATCCTCAACCGTTTGTGAAAAGTCTCCTTTCTCCCAACGCTCCAAAGTAGAAAGTAGCTTTGCTTTATATTTAAAATTTGTACTGCTTTCTACTGCGTTCTTCTCACTACGAATTTCCTTATTTGTCATTTCGATAAATCCCCATTTATCAGATGATTTCACTTTTTGATGTACCATCCTATGCATTGTAGAAATAATTTCATCTTCACTAAATTGTGGCTTCTCTTCCGCAACTTTCTTGTCCTGTTGGCTCATCACTTTTTGTGTTTTAAGACTCTTCTCCTCTTCCTCTATATAATTAAGAAGTTTAGTAACACCGAATACAGCTCCTATCGCAATTACAATCATTGTAATTGCCCCTATTATCCATTTTTTCATATTATGTACTCCCCATTCCCCCTAATAATTACATAAACAAATGGAATCGCCTGCACATAGTCGATTCCATTTGTTTCCTTATTTCATTTTAAGCCTTCATCGCTTCTCGTACAATGTAACTGTCCACATATTGCTTAAATTTCACGATTTTTCCATTTTCAAGCTGCCATACATGAACAAATTCCGCCTCAAATGATTTTCCCGTCTCTTTATAAACTCCTGAATAAACACCTTCAGCAATAATCACATCTTTTCCGTTTACTTCATGGTACGTCTTTACACTCGCTTTATAATCATCCCATTCTGATCCTAAACGACTAAATACATTTTCCATTATAGCTTCTGTACCTATATACGTTCCGCCGTACGGAAAACCTTCTGCCTCTGTCCATTCCACTTTTTCAGAAAATGCTTCTGCTAAATGTTTTGCATTCGAAGAAGCTGATCCTTCATACGTGCTTTGAATAATTTCTAAATTTGTTTTTTGCTTCATTATTTTTTCGCCCCAAACGCGTTTGCCGCTAAAATAAGTCCAATTTCTAACGCTTTAACGCGCGGGAATCGTTCCTTTATTGCCGTTTGAATTTCTTCACTTGAAGGATTTCCTGCAAGAACTTCATCAAATGCAACTAAATATTTACGAGTATGTTTAATCGCGTCTGCTGTATTTGGTACGTCATAATCACGATGACCCGCTACAACAATTTCAGGATGAAGATTTTCAAGTTCACTTAATGTTTCTAACCATTTATGACGAGCTTCAGCATCTGTTTCTAACGTCCATACGAAAGTATTGTTATAAACGATATCGCCTGTAACAACGGCTTTTAATGATGGAATCCATACATAACTATTATTCGGTGTATCACCTTGCAAACCACCTTTAATGATTAAATCATTTCCCTCTAAAATCAATTTCTCTTCTGTTAATTCATCTGGAACAATTGGTTGATGAGGAACATTATGCCCAATAGATGGTTTCCACTGTTCCACTTTCTTCTCAAATGTATTACGAATATCTTCAACAGTATTCCGTAACGCAACAATCTTCGCTTCTGGAAATGCTTCATGTAATACATTTAATCCAAAATAGTGATCTGGATGGAAATGAGTCACATAAATATGAGTTAAATTCTTTCCTGTTTCAATAATTTGAGCTGCTAAACGGTGCGCATCACTTAATAAAAATTGTGCATCGATAAGAATTGCATCTTTTTCTCCGTATACAATTGTGGATGTAACTTGAAATGCTTGCTCAGATCCTGTAAAAACCTCTAAATGTAATTTTGACATGTTATTTCCTCCACTTTTTATTTACTCTTTTATATTCCTTTATTCTTTAAGCTTTATTCTAGTTGTAACTAAACTAGTTACAACTAGAATAAAAAAATATACGAATCATTTTATTACTAATCGACTCGTTGTAATCATTATAGTTACACCAAGTCGTCAAGTCAACACTTAAAAAATAAAATTTACTTCGTTTTCATTACTTTCTCTTTTAAAAAACGATCTACATATCCTTCTGCTTTTACAACGAATAAATACGCACCCATTGATAATAATGCAAGATCTAATTCATATCCCGGATTCTTTCCATCTCCTAATAAGCCTGCTGCTCCATTTACCTTTACGATAGCTCCAGCCAAAATAAGAGCGAATAACAATCCTACATACCTCACGCCTAAACCGATAATCAATAATATACCACCAACTAATTCAACTGTTGCTACGCCGTATGCAAGACCATCTGGTAAACCGATGCTTGTAAACCATCCTGCTACGTTATCTATACCTGATTGAAACTTTGCTAAACCGTGTGCAAAAAAAGTAACTCCTAATACGATACGAATAATTAAATTCCCAATATATTGATTCATTCTGAACTCTCCTTTTTTGTTTTGTTATGGTGAACATTTATTCACAAGACAAAACAATACGGTATTTCTTTTCATTCGTCAAATACTTTTTTAAAGAAACCCAAAAACATTATCCTTTTTGCAGATAATGTTTTTTATAAAATAGTGCTAATTCAAGCTTTCGCTCTATTACTTAGAAAAAAGTTGAAAATTTTTCCCAGCACCTATATAAGACAATAAAGACACATCTTCTTCCATCACCATTCCAACAACATTCACTTTCCTATCTTCAGGTAAATCATTTATAACTATTTGCATTTCACCAGCATATCTACCGTACAATTCATTATCAATTGTAATACTGCCTCGTTTTCTTGAAATTGTATTTATCGGTTGTAATGCAACTTTATTTTCTTCTCTTGATTCTACAGAGCGAATTACGTCACGAGCCGGATCAAGCCGGTTCGTATGCACTCGTTCTATCAGTTGCACTGTGTCGCTATCATTTATAAACGATTGATACCGCACCGGAATAATCCCACCACTCGCACTTGCTATTTCTTGTACACTTTCTAAACTCCCGCTTATATCGCCAATTAAAACTTTATCAACAGCACAATCTTGCACAAGTTCTAAATATGCTTGAAGCGGGCGCATACTGCGGTGCTTTTCTAAAGTTGGTAAGCCCTCATATAACGGACCGCGTTTTTCACCATCTCCCGGAATAAACGCCATCGTTTTTATTCCGCACTCATGTAAATATTTATTTTGTTTTTGCAAAAACGACTTTGCTAGTCCTGTTTCTGGACGTGGATAAAAATTATGCCACGCTTCTACTCGATCTACTCGTATATTTTCCGCAAGTAACTCTTTCCAAAATGATTCTGTAATCGTACTCGCGTTTAACGCTACCTTCATCCTACGCGATACACTCGCAATTTCTTTTGACATAATTCCGTAATCCATTCGTAAACCAGTAATGCCCCACTCTAATAATTCTTCCACATTTTCATACGTTATGCCTAAATGGTTTAACGATTTTGGAGAGACATCGACCATTAATTCCATTTCATTTTCGAGAGCTTGTTTCCCAAGTATTTGAATTAACTCCTTATACGTATTCGGATCATCTTCTGGAATGTGAAGAGATGTAAAAACAGATGAAAATCCGTTTTCTTTTGCTAGTTTTAACCATGCTTCTTGTTTCTCTACTCGCTCTTTTGAAAGATAAATTGAAACTCCTATCATATAAATCTCTCCTTCTATTAATATAAAAAAAAGAGAAAGGAATCCCTTTCTCTATATGTTTTCTGCCATTTCTTCTTTAAAGCCGAAGAAGTACGTAAAGATGAATCCGAAAATATATGCCACTACTAATCCAAGGAAATATAATAAATATTTATTATCAGCAATTAACGGAATTAATGATAATCCTGATACACCTATTCCGAGTGAAGCCGTTTTCATAACAGCTTGGAATGCACCACCGACAGCCGCTCCTAAACAAGCAGTAATAAACGGTTTCCCAAGTGGCAATGTAACCCCGTATAATAGCGGTTCGCCAATTCCTAAAAATCCTACTGGTAATCCACCTTTAATCACATTACGAAGGCGTTTATTTTTTGTTTTCACATAAATCGCAATTGCTGCTCCTACTTGCCCAGCGCCAGCCATTGCTAATACTGGTAATAAAGGCGTTACGTGCGTTTGATTAATAAATTCCATATGAATCGGTGTTAAACCGTGATGTAATCCGACCATTACGAGAGGTAAAAATGTTCCGGCAAGCACAGCTCCAGCAAATGCTCCGCCAACATTTAAAATTGCATTAATACCGCTTGTAATACCATCAGATAAGAAGCCTGCTACTGGCTGAATCGCTAACATCGTTACTATACTTACAGCTAATACAGTAATGAGTGGTGTCACAATAATATCAACTGCATTTGGCACAGCTTTTCGCACTCGTCTCTCAACTACAACCATAAGCCATGCTGCAAAAATAACTGCAAATAATCCGCCCCGTCCGGGTACGAGCGCTTCACCAAATAATTTTACATTCGCCATCGCTGGGTTGAAAATTAAAATACCTGCAATTGCCCCAAGAACTGGTGTCCCGCCAAATTCTTTCGCTGTATTCCAACCGACTAAAATTCCTAAGAATGTAAAGATACCGCCGCCAATAAGTAGTAGCATTTGTAGCCACGTTGCATTCGGGTCAGCACCTGCGTTTTTCGCAAAGTTAGCAACCCCATTTATAATTCCTGACGCAACAAGTCCCGGAATTAGCGGAATGAAAATACTTCCTATTTTTCTTAAAAAGTTTTTCACTGGTGTATTATTTTTCTTCTTAATCTCTGACTTCATCTCTTGCCCAAGATCTTCAAGGTGGTGATCTGCCACCTCACCAATTCGCAGTCCCGTTAAATCTTCCATCTCAGCTGCTACTTTATTTACTGTCCCTGGCCCAACAACAACTTGAAGTGTTTCATCTTCAATCACTCCCATAACACCTTCAACCTTTTTTAAAAGGTCCATGTTCACTTTACTTTCATCATGAAGCGTTAATCGTAACCTCGTCATACAATGAGCAATGCCACGAATATTTTTTACTCCCCCAAGCTGCTCTGAAATTTCTTTGGCCATTCTCTCTTCTTTCTTCATAATAGAATCCCCCTCCCCAAAGTTTAAAGTGCTTTCTTCACAAATCCTTTCGCACCTTTTAATTTTTCTAGTGCTTCCCCATATTCACACTGTAGTAATATCATAACGATTGCAGCTTTCACATTTCGATCTGCTTTCTCATAACACTCTGTAGCTACTTCATAACTAGCGCCTGTCGCTTCAACAATAATTCGTTTTGAGCGTTCTACCAATTTTTCATTTGTAGATTGAACATCTACCATTAAGTTTTTATATACTTTCCCTACACCAATCATAGACGCTGTAGAAATCATATTGAGTACTAACTTTTGCGCTGTGCCAGCCTTCAACCGTGTTGAGCCTGTTAATATTTCTGCGCCTGTTTCCACTTCCACATTTAGTTTTGCATATTTACTTATTTCAGCATTTTTATTACAGGAAATACTAGCTGTACTTGCTCCCACGCTACTTGCATATTTCAATCCGCCAATTACATAGGGTGTTCTACCACTTGCTGCAATTCCAATAACCGTATCTTTCTCGTTTAATCCAATACTTTTTAAATCTTCTTTTGCTAACTCTTCACGATCTTCGGCACCTTCCACCGCCTTAGTAAACGCTTTCAATCCACCTGCTATAAATCCTTGAACCATGTTATCATCTGTTCCAAATGTCGGGGGACATTCTACTGCGTCTAAAATGCCTAAACGGCCACTCGTACCAGCCCCAATATAAATTAAACGGCCTTCTTCTTCAAAAGACTTAGTAACAATTTGTACAACCTTTTCAATTTCTTCTATTTCATTTTCAACTGCTAACGCAACAGTTCGATCTTCTTCATTCATACTTTGTAACACTTCTTTTATACTCATCTCATCTAGATTCATCGTTTTCTCATTACGGTGTTCTGTCGATAAATTCTCTAACATATTGCCACCCTCTTCGAAATTATATTTCACACTTTTATTATAACTTTAAGAAACTAAAAATCAATAACTCTTTCTTATTTTATGAAATAAAATTTCACAACATGACATATTTGTGTCAAAGATAATAAAAAAGATGAGTCTCCCCATCTTTTCTTCTACTTCAATTTCCGTAACCGTAATGCTTCTTCTCTCGTCTCCATAAATTGATCTAATACTTTATTACCAATTCGATTGAAAGTAATCACATATAAAGCATCAATCATATTCAGTTGCGTCATTCTCGAAGCAATACTCGCAATGCGATGGTCTTGCTCTACATCTGGCATACAAAGGCGAATGTCTGCCGCTTTATATAACGGAGATGATTGGTCTAGCTTCGTAATCGCAATAACTGTAGCCCCTCGCTTCTTCGCATATTGCGCCATTTCGAGCACATCTTTCGTCCGCCCAGAAGTTGAAATCGCCACAAATATATCTCCCTCTTTTAAATTCGTGACGAGTGGCAACATCATATGAAAATCAGATAGCATCATCGCTGTAAATCCGAGCCTTGTAAATTTATAAGCCCCGTCCATCGCCGGAGTAGCCGATCCGCCTACTCCGTAAAATATAATTTTATCCGCATTTACAATACGATCTGCAGCTTTCTCAAGTTCCTTTTTATCTATCGCAGTAACGCTCGCCTCAATTGCAGCTTTATTCACATATGTAACTTTATTAAACAAGTCGTACGGTCCATCTTCCGTATTCATCACTGAAAAATCATTAATATTATAATCAGCAATCGTTAATTCACGAACGAGCGCGATTTTAAATGATTTAAAGCTCCCAATCCCAATCGACTTACAAAAGCGAACAACACTTGCCTCACTTGCGCCTGCATTCGTTGACACTTCTTTCGTCGTTAAGTTCGGAACAATTTCTGCATTCTCCATTATGTACATGGCAACCTTCTTTTCGGCTGGTGAAAATTGATCCATATTACTTTCAATTTTAAATAGTAATGTTGAAGCTTTCACTATTTAACCTCCACTTCTTATGGTTGCGTATATTCTCTAATATCATTTGTATCATATAGATAAAAACCATCATTGCCAGGTGGATGGTGAACAATTACAGTTCGATCCCCTTTTTTATATGACGTTATTTCACCTTCAGATCGCTGTTTTTCCCATCCATGTATCCAAATTGCAAAGTCAGGTACAAAAGCAGTGTACTTATAGTCTTTCGGATTTTCGTCTTCTACATAGGAAGAAAAAATAGAAACTGGAAAATTTTCCACTTTTGACTCTTTCCATGCAGTAAATGGTATACATAGTGCAATAAGTATGATTACACCTATAACTTTCCCCTTTGTAATCTTCACACTTCCCTCTCCTTGTCATATCACATACATAGATTTTATCATAATTACAATCCATTCATGCTACATGACCACTGCATTTTGCAATAAAAAAAGAGCTTACCTACATCAGATAAGCCCTTCCTCTCTATACAAAATACTTCTTCAAAAGCGGCGGCGTAATAATTGTCGTCAATATAACAACAATGACAATCGCTGTGAAATTTTCTTTCGCTAACAAATTCGCCGCAAGTCCATTTGCTGCGATGATAAGCGCCACTTCTCCGCGCGAAACCATTCCCGCACCGATACTAATAGAAGATTGAAGGTTGAATCCTGTCAGTCTTGCGCCTAAACCTGATCCGATTAACTTTGTGAATATCGCAATAAGAGTCATGATGATAATGAACCAAAGCTGGCTTCCGATACCTTGAAATGTAATTTCCATTCCGATACTTACGAAGAACACTGGAACAAATATTGCATAAGCAATTGGTTCAATTTTATGTTCCACTTCATGCTTATACTCTGTTTGAGAAATGGCAATTCCAGCTGCGAATGCTCCAATAATACCTGCAATCCCCATCATTTCACTGTAATACGAAAAAGAGAAACAAATAATAAGAGCTGCACTAATTAATGCTTCTGTTACGCGAAGTGGTACGAGCATTTTCATAATCCACGGAACAACTTTCCAAGCGATGAAAACAATACTTACAAAAAAGATGATTTTCTTTGCAATGACAAGCGTTACATTTACATCTTGTGTGCCTAAAAAACTCATGACAAACGCTAATAAAATAACGACAATTACATCATCAAATACAGCTGCACCTAAAATCGTCGTACTTTCTCTCGTATTCATTTTCCCTAAATCTCTTAGCGTTTGAACAGAAATACTAACCGATGTGGCACAAAGTAATAACCCTAAAAAGATCGCATGCGACTGTAACATTCCAAAAGCAAGCCCCGCTAAATACCCACCAAGGAATGGGAAAATAATTCCTCCCATCGCTACTGCGAATGCAGATTTTAAATTCCGATTCAACTCTTCTAAATCTGTTTCAAGTCCCGCCATAAACATAAGTAGCAAAACACCAATTTCGCTAAGCTCATCAATAAGTTCTGAACTATTAATAATACCTAGCAAAGCCGGACCGATAATAATACCAACGATTAATTTACCGAGTACAGAAGGCTGGCCAAGTCTAACGCTAATATCACCAGCTAATTTCGTACAAAGTAAAATGACGACAAGTTCAAAATAAAATAACATAACATCTTCTCCTACTATAATAAAGTAAAACTTTAATCAGTGGATTATTCTTCATCTCTACTGATTGTTAACCTGCATCTATTTCTGCACATAGTTTCTCCTTACAACCGGCTTTTTATTTGTTAAAATTTTATTTGACAAAATATTCTGAATTATAATAAGATTAACCCAGAAATTTTAAAAAACTACATACCATAACTGTATTTTCATTCACTTACATACTCTTTTCCAATGGGCTCGTACTATATTCGCAGTTATGGAAATGAAAACTAAAGGAGGAGAGTTCAAAGTGAAGTCATTATTACGAAAAAAAGCACTTAGTACTGAATCACCAAGACAGCTAGATCGAACATTAACGGCACTTGATTTAACGTTTTTAGGAATCGGCGCCGTAATTGGGACAGGGATTTTTGTATTAACAGGTATCGTAGCGGCAAAACATTCTGGCCCTGGTATTATGCTATCATTCCTTATTGCTGCATTTACTTGTGCTTGTGTAGCCTTTTGTTATGCCGAATTTGCTTCTTCTATTCCTGTCTCAGGAAGTGTGTATACTTACGCATACATGACAGTCGGGGAAGTCGTCGCCTTTATCGTTGGTTGGTGTTTAATGCTCGAATATTTACTCGCTGTTGCAGCGGTAGCTGTTGGCTGGTCTGGATACTTACAATCATTGCTTCAAGGGTTCAATATACACCTTCCCACCATTATTTCCTCGGCCCCTGGTACAGGAAAAGGTGGTCTCATTGATTTACCAGCTGTTTGTATTTTACTTCTCATTACTGGGCTTTTAAGTTTTGGTATACGCGAAAGCGCACGCATTAATAATGTTATGGTCCTTATCAAATTAGCAGTTATTATCACCTTTATCGTAGCAGGCGCAAAATATGTAAAGCCTGAAAATTGGACACCGTTCATTCCATTCGGGTACGACGGTATTATTACCGGAGCTGCGACTGTCTTCTTCGCCTTTTTAGGTTTTGATGCAATCGCAACCGCGGCAGAAGAAACGAAAAAACCGCAGCGTGATTTACCAATTGGCATTATAGGTTCCCTTCTTATTTGTACAGTTTTATACATGATCGTATCTTTCGTTTTAACAGGCATGGTTCCTTATACGCAATTAGACGTTTCTGATCCAGTTGCATTTGCACTACATTTCGTTGGTGAAGATACTATTGCGGGGCTACTTGCAGTTGGTGCGATGACAGGAATGACAACCGTTCTTTTAGTCGTTATGTATGGACAAGTTCGTGTTTCTTATGCAATGAGCCGAGACGGCTTACTCCCAAAAGCTTTATCACGCGTAAATAAAAAAGTAAAAATCCCTTTATTAAACACATGGATTACTGGAGTATTTGCAGCTTTATTAGCAGGACTTTTAGACCTACATTTACTAGCGAATTTAGTAAACATCGGTACGTTAACAGCCTTCACATTCGTTTGCTTTGCTGTACTTATTTTACGGAAAACTCATCCTGATTTAAAACGAGGCTTCCGCACACCACTCGTACCTGTACTACCGGTTGTCGCTATTCTTTGTTGTTTATATTTAATGACTAATTTGTCCAAAACGACATGGATCAGCTTTTCATTTTGGCTTATAGTCGGTTTATGCGTATACTTCTTCTACTCTAGAAAACATAGTCATTTAGCTACTAAAAAAACAAATGATGAGAAAAAAGAAGTATAAAAAAATAGCTCGCCTATAATAAAGGCGAGCTATTTTCATTAACGATTGTAAAACGAAAAATATACCGATCAACTTTTGTATACTTATCCCGCTATTTGCCGGGCATTAAGACTCCCACTGATTAAAGTTTCACTTTATTCTCCCTTACTTCGTCTCTTTCTTTTTCTTTCTCCACGCGTTTACACTATCAAAGAAAAAGTTAATAAATAGCGTTCCTAATCCCGCTAATAAAAATGTCATTAAAAATAGAATCCATATACTTTTATCTTTTAATAAATAATATCCTACAAGGAGCACAACGGCGATCCATACATATTCAAGAATTCTTTTTAGCTTTTTCTCTTCCAAATTATTCGCTCCCTTTTTCTATACTACTTTTAGTATAACAAAAAAAAAGCCTATCATGATAAGCTTCTTTTTCTTACACCTTATTTGTTGATGCTTTTTTCAACAAGTGAAATAGCGTGCTCTAGCGTACGATTCATTGATTCCACATACTCATCTTTTACATTTTTATCTTTTAACACAGCTTCCGCAACTGTGATTTTTTGACTTAATGATTTAACAGAACCGTCTGTTACATTTCCATCTTGCGCTTTCTTTACTAAAGCTTTTGCAGATTCAATATTCACTTGTAATTTTTCTTTCGGTGTTTTTGGCTGTTCTTCTGCTACCTTTGATTGTACAAATGTTTGGTTTGCTGTTTTTAATTCATTATACGTTTGAACAATTTGTTCTCCTGTACTTGCTATATTCTCAAACACTTTCTTTGCATTGTCATAACTTCTTTGTAATTCGTTAAAAGCTGCTTGTGAATACTGACCTGGTTTTTCACCAAATTCATAAGTACCTGCCAATACTTCTTTCACTTTCGCAATCTCTTCATATAACGCATTTACTTGCTCTAATTTTGTACGATTAGAAAACTCGTTATATGCTGCTAATACTTCTGAAGAGCTCAACGCTTTACTATATAATTTTGCAAGCGCAATTTGTCCATTTAACGGAATACCACCATTTCCGTTACTATCTGGGTCTGCACCAAGTGCAAATGGCACGTTCGGGTGATATACTTTCCCTTGAGCTGGTTGACTATTTACTTTTTTACCATCTACATAAATTGCTACTTCACTACCGTTATACGTTCCTGTTAAATGATACGTTTTGTTTGCTGCTAATTGAACGCCTACACGTTTATAACTGCCACCAATATGAGCCCATAGTTCTACATATCCATTTCCTGTAGATTCAAAACCAATTCCGCCACTCTCTGTATTTTGTAAAATTCCTTGTCCACGAATTTCATTCATCGAAAATACAGTTTCTAACGTAAACGTATTCGCTACTTTTTCTTTTTGTGCTGCTGAAAATGGAAGGTACCCAAATGTATTTGCTTTTCCATTTAATTTCATTACATTTATTTTCAGAGCTTTATCATATTCAATAAATACATTCCCTTTCACATCACCTTTCGTCCCAAACGGTGAGTTATCTTTAAATGTACCATCTAAGAAATTCACATCAAAAACGTCTGCCTTTGGTACTTTCACATTAGGATCAATATTATCTTTTTTCGTTGTGATTTCTGCAGTTAATGGTTGCTCACTTTCATTGCCAAACGAATCAATTGCAACCACTTCAAGTGCATATGATTTCCTGCCATCTAATCCAGCAAGCGTAAATGTAAGTTCTTTTGGCACTGGATCACGATAAAATTCAGAGAACGCTAATAGCTTATTTTTAATCTCACCTGTTTGTTTATCCTTTGCTTGCAAGCGATAAGAATGAACAAGAAGGTTGTCCAATGCTTGCGGGAATGTTACTGTTGCCGCATTTTCCGTTACATTTGATACAGCAAGCTTTGCATCCTTCGCAAAGTATGGCTTTTCTTTATCACGATCTTCTACATAGTTGAATCCTTCTTTTTTCGTTGGTAATTTAATTTTCCAAGGCTCACCTGTCCAAGAGTTTGTATGGAAATCACGGCGATTAATCGTTACCTCTTTGTCATCTACCTCTACTAATAAACCTTGGCTTAATGTACTAGCTCCTGGCGGGATATTCCCTTGTACTTTACCACCTTCAACTTCCATATAGCTTACAGAAGATGTTCCAACAGACGTAAAGTCTTTTTGATGAATCGATCTTGGATCATCTAACGGATAATGTGAATGACCTGAAAACGTAATTACTTGTGGGTATTCTTTTAATACCGCATTAATTTTTGCACTATCTTTCGTTCCCCATTCTTGGCTACCGTACACTGTATCTTTAATATGTTGATGTAAAAACACAAAAATCGGTTTTTCTGGATCATCTTTTTGTGCCTTTGCCATTTCTTCTTTTAACCAATTAATTTGCTTGTCCGAATAATAGCCATGCGTTGTTCCATCCTCTGGTGACATTACGATAAAGTGATACCCTTTTACTACATTATGATAATAAATCGATTCCATTCCTGTCTTTTCTAAGAAACGCTTCTGTGCTCCCTCTACAGATAAGCCGTTCCAATAATCATGATTACCTAGAGAATTCATTCGTACCGCATCTTTATTTGCATTTTCGTTATACACTTGCATAAAACGATCATATTGCTTTACTGAACCCGAATCAGTAAAATCACCTACAATGACAAACGCATCTTGCTTTGGTGCAAGCGTATTAAATTGCTCAATCGCTCTTTTCCAGCGGAACGTATCATCTGTTCCACTATCTTTAATATGCACATCACTTACAACTGGAAAAACAAGCTTCTTCTCACTTGGTGCCTTTTCTTGCTTTTTCTCTTCCGCTTTAACCGACGCACTCCACGGAAATGACACGAATGCTAATACAAAAACCATCAATAATCCAATAAGTCCTTTTACTTTTCTTAAAGCAGTTCTTTCCACGTAAATCCTCCTCATATAATAAACTATTTACAATGGTTATTGTATCGAATGCATATTAACTTAGTTTGAATTAAGAATGAAATTTATTTAATTCTTGTAAATATACAGTCAATTTTGTGTAACATCCCACATTATTTGTATTATCTTATACAACCACCTTTTGTCTTACAGACTCTCATAACTTATTACTAGCTGTAAGCCTATTAAACATCTTTCGTGAAATTTTTCGCCCCTTTATTAACACAACTATCGTTTTACAACATTTAATAGTAATAAAAAGAAACTATGAAGGGAGGAACTATTAATGGCTTGTAAAAAAAATATCGGCTGCTATGCCCCTTTATCTATCATCTGCCCTCCCTACGATCCACCTAATCCACCTAAACCACCAAGCTGTGAACTAGTCACGAATGAATTTGCTGGTAATTTTTTTATAACAAAAGAAATCCCTCCACCTTCTGAAAATTCCACATTAGTTTTATGGGAAGGAGATGGTTTACTTAAAATATCAGGTACCATTTCTGTGTATAATAGCACTAGTAGTACCGGAGGGGTTACCGTTCAAATTATTGGGCAGGTGACAAATACTTTTACTGTCTATCCTGGCAACACAATGTCATATACAGGTCAATCATTACAATCTGTGACAATCATTAATATTCCAAATAACCCAATTCAATATATAGAGGGAAAATATTGTTGCCAATTCTCATTTTGCTTATAAAATTCTTTACCACCCTAACTTACAAACTATACAAAAAAGCATACCATTACGGTATGCTTTTCCTTATGAAATCGGATAACGCACTGTAAGGCATAATTGCCCTTGGCTCGTTGCCGTCCCTGTTGTTACAATTTGAATTGTAGTAAAATACCTTACTGTAAACGATCCACTACTTTGTGGTTGTACAGTAATTGTATTAACTACTGTCGCTCCTACTAGAAAGTTTACTGTAACTGGATTTACACCCACATCATATTTTATATATCCAGATGCGTACAGGTCTTGTGTAATATTATTCGTATATACCGTTTCAGTGACCGCACCAGTAGCAGCCCAATCTATACACACCTGATCTTGAACAAGTGTTTTACTGGAACAGCATGATAAGTTAGAATTGCACATCTTAGTCCTCTCCTTTTCTATTATGAAAGTGGATAACGTGTTGTTATACAAAACTCTCCTTGATATGTTCCAGCTGTTCCAGCAGGTAAAGTTACTTCAATTGTCTGGAAACGACGGTACGTAAAAGCTATACTCGTTCCAGGATTTAATGTTTGTGTATCAAGTGTAGCTCCTGTTGCATCCAAAACTGTCAGCGTGATTGGACCTGGCCCGACGTCATACCTAACGAACCCTGTTCCAATCATATTTTGATTAATATTGTTGTTATACAGCACATTTGTAATTGCAGTAGCAACTACAGTTCCTGACCATGGACTACACACTTTATCTTGTACAAAATTTTTATCTGGACAGCAAGTTAATGCTGACCCTGAGCACTCACAAGACATAGTTGTTTCCCCTCTCTCTTTTATATTCCCTATATGTGTATGTCCCTCAGAGTCTTTTGCCTGTACTATTCATCTATTTTCAAAAAATATGCAAATTCCATTACCAATGACTAGATAGATTCCGATCTGTTTCGTTTTTTCATAAATTTATAGATTAAAATACCACCTACAATAATAAGAACGACGGCTAATATCGGTAGCATATATTGTCCAACAACACCCGCTGCTTTTTCCCAATGCGGACCTAATTTCATTCCAAAATAAATATACAAAGTCGTTAATGGGAACATTGCTACAAATGTATATATGCTAAATTTCCATATGTTCATTTTCGCCATACCACATGGAACGGAAATAAGCGTTCGAACTCCTGGCACAAAGCGTCCAACAAATGCTACAACCGGTCCATATTTTTCAAAGAAATCATCTGCTTTTTGAATTTGTTCTTCTTTAATGAAGAAGTATTTCCCGTATTTTATTAATAGAGGACGACCACCGTAATACCCGAGCGCATATAACGTTAAAGGTCCTGTCGTTCCGCCAAGCGTTCCAGCTAATACAGCTAGCCAAAAATTCATATCTCCCTCATATACCCAATACCCAACCATGGGCAAAACTACTTCTGCTGGAATAAATTCAAACGTTAATGCTAACACAACTCCAAAATAAGAAAACTGCTTTAAAAACTCGATTATATCTAAAATAATTTGCTCCATATTTTCAACTCCTATCCTACGTTTACGTTATGCTTTTCTTGTAATTGAACTGGCGCCATCTTTACAATTCGGTTCAAAATGAATAACACAATTCCAATATCATCTAAAATACCGATAAACGGCAGGAAGTCTGGAATTAAATCAAGCGGCATCGCAACATACCCAACTAAAAAAGCAACAGATAAAATTTTCTTCTTTATTGAAACCTCTTTTGAAGTAAAAAAGTCAAATAGGAATGGAACGAAACGACGAACATGAAATACAACTCTTAATCTACTAATAAGTTTTTTCATTTTTATTTCTCCTCTCTTTGTATACAAAAAGGACCCTACCAAATATGGTAAGGGTCCTAAAAAAGACAATAAGGGGCCTTTACCATTGCTGGTAAAGGTCTCACTAACAACGAAACGTTGCCAATAAAGCCGAGGGTTTCTCCCTGTAATGACGACTTTACTGTAATAAGTTACTCCCCTTTATATACACAGTTTTATACAATCACATTAAAATATTTACCTAAGCTTGTCAATATTTTTTTCATTCACCATTCAGATTATTACATTGCAAAAAGCTCTCTTTCACGCTCTCTATTGAAGTAAATTGGAGTGTATAACCATCTGGATCAAGAAATATTATTTTAACTTCTTCCCCACATCGTTCTTCTACAAATGATATTTGATAAAACGCTAACTTTTTCTTTAACCGCTCGATATTTGTAGTTTTTAACAATAGTTCCTTCACTGATGAGGTTACAGTTTCTCTATACTCTCCCAGTCCCCTGTTTACAACAAAACAAATTCTCGTTAAACCAATATCATACCACACACCTGTTACACGTATTTGTGGCCTCTCCTCGCTCGGTTTAAACCCTAAAATTCCTTCATAAAAATATAATGTTTCCTTTAAGTTTTTAGATTCTAAGACAATACATGTTGTAACACTTTCCATCCGCACTCCCCCTGCCCCTTTTAGTTTTCTATATGAGTCATAATTTGCAATTATGTACGAATACAATACATAGTGATGAATATTTCATTTATAAAGGAGGCGTGTAACATGGATAAATTCATGAAATCTTACATACCTTATCACGGTCCAAATGATCCTTGCCCTCCAATTGGAAAGAAATACTACTCAACTCCCCCACACCTATTTATGGGCTTTCAACCACCTAACTTACCCCAATTCCCACCAAACGAAGCTTTAAGAAAAGGGACTTTATGGCCTGCTTTTTATGATTTTTATGAACATCCTCACAAAAAAGGACGGTGAATAAAAACGTGACACAAACATTGCCTGATGAATATTACAAATGGATTGAAGAACTACAAGAACTAGACTTTGTATTAGTTGAACTTACCCTCTATTTAGATACGCACCCCGACGATACTGCAGCTATAAATCAATTCAATGATTTCTCCTATAAACGAAGAGTATTACAACAAAAAATTGAAGAAAAATACGGGCCACTTCAGCAGTTCGGAAATAGTTATTCTAACGCTCCATGGCAATGGAGCCAAGGACCGTGGCCATGGCAAATATAAAATGAAACTTTAATCAAGTGGAGTTTACGGGCAGCAAATAGCGGGATAAAGGAGAGAAACTATGTGGATTTATGAAAAAAAATTACAATATCCAGTTAAAGTGAGTACTTGTAATCCAGCACTCGCCAAATTATTAGTTGAACAATATGGCGGTGCGGACGGCGAACTGGCTGCTGCTCTTCGCTACTTAAATCAACGTTATACAATTCCTGATAAAGTCGTTGGCTTACTAACCGATATTGGTACAGAAGAGTTCGCACATTTAGAAATGATTGCTACAATGATTTATAAATTAACAAAAGATGCAACACCTGAACAAATGAAAGCTGCCGGATTAGACGCGCATTATGCGAATCATGATAGCGCCTTGTTTTACCATAATGCAGGTGGTGTTCCTTTTACTGCCACTTACATTCAAGCGAAAGGAGATCCTATCGCAGATTTATACGAGGATATTGCAGCTGAAGAAAAAGCACGAGCGACTTATCAATGGCTAATTGATTTATCAGACGATCCCGATATAAATGATAGCTTACGCTTTTTACGCGAACGAGAAATTGTCCATTCTCAACGTTTCCGAGAGGCTGTAGAAATTTTAAAAGAAGAACGTGATAGGCAAATTTATTTTTAATACACATATCCTAGCGATATGTGTTTTTTTACGTTAAAAGTGAAATTCTTCCTGCATTAACATATAAATAGTATATTTATTCAATTTTACGCATTATTTTAAAATATTTTTAAAATTCCCTCTTGCTTTCTAGTCATCAGACCTTTAAAATAATAACAGTCAATCGACAAATTATTTGAATTTTCGACAAAAAAACGCTCATTAGGAGGCTTTTCTTTATATGCGTACAACTTTAAAACCAGCGCAAATACTTTCGATTAGTTTATTACTATTCGCAGTTTTCTTCGGTGCTGGTAATATGATTTTCCCGCCTCTTCTCGGTCTTTCTTCCGGAGAAAATATGTGGGTTTCCATTACAGGATTTATTATTACAGATGTCGGTTTATCTTTACTAGCTATCGTCGCTGTTGCCCTTGCTGGTGGTAGTTTTAATACTTTAGCGAGCCGTGTTCACCCAAAATTCGCAGCAGTATTCGCTATCATTATTTATCTTTCCATCGGCCCACTATTTGTTATTCCACGAACTGGAACTGTATCTTATGAAATTGGGATTGCACCACTTTTCCCAGATCAATGGTACTCTATGTTAGTTTTTAGTGCGATTTTCTTTATAGTCGTCTACTTCTTATCGTTAAATCCATCCAAATTAGTAGATCATATCGGAAAAATATTAACGCCAATTTTGCTTGGAATTATTGCAATTATGGCAACAAAAGCGATTCTTTCACCAGGATCATTTGCAGAACCTGTTGGTGACTATAAAGAAATTCCATTTTTCAAAGGATTTCTTGAAGGCTTTTTAACATTAGATGCAATCGGAGCACTCGTATTATCAACGATTGTTGTAAATGCAATTCGTCAAAACGGGATACAAGATAAGAAATCCATTGCGAAATATACAATTATTTGCGGAAGCATTGCGGCTCTTTTCTTAACAATTGTTTACTTCTTACTAGGTTATATCGGCGCTTCAAACGGAAACTTAGGACAATTTGAAAATGGCGGTCAACTATTAGCAACTATTATGTATCAATTTTTTGGGACAAGCGGTAATGTTTTATTAAGTATCGCAATTATCTTTGCTTGTTTAACGACTGCAATCGGTGTTGTAAGTGCATTCGCCAACTATTTCACAACAGTATTAACAAATGTTTCATATAAGAAGCTTGTACTATACGTTTGTATTTTTAGCTTCGTTATTTCAAACTTAGGATTAAGTTTATTAATCAAAATTACATTACCCGTATTGATTATTTTATATCCAATTACAATCATTTTAATTTTCGTATCATTTATCGATAAATATACGAAACGTAAACCTTCTGTCTATATCGGAGCGATGATCGCAGCATTCATTATTAGCTGTATTCATGCACTTGATAATGTGGGAATGATACCAAGTTTTATCGCTAATATCGTACACACAATTCCTTTTTATAACTTAGGAATCGGCTGGATCGTTCCAGCAATAATCGGTGGTATAATCGGATACTGTACTCCACAAACAGAAGCTGCAGGTGAAGTTTCTACAAAATAAAGAAAAGAAGCAAGCATTGATTATGCTTGCTTCTTCTTTATTTTCAAATCGTATGCTTAAACGTAAACAGCTCTTCTTTTGACTGCACAGCAGGTTGTTCCTTTTCTACATCTGTCTTCATTCTCACTCCTCCTAACCTTACTTTCATCATCGCCTCTTCTATACTTTTTACAATCATATTTCCTGAAAAAATAGTAAGTCCAAAAAATGTGATGGGAACGAGCGGAATCCACGGATTCACTGTTAATGATCTAAAATAGACTCCAATTAAACCTGACCATTCATGCGTGTAAGATTCTATTTCTTCTATCGGTCCTAAAAACTGAACTGTTCCACCAAAGAATATTTCCAGTAATCCTAAGTGCAGTAAAATAGTAAGAGTTTGCGTAAACTGCTGAAAAAATACAAGTATAAACGTCATATAGAGATGCGGGAAAATATGCTTTATAACAATGTGCCTTCTCGATCCACCCAATATGCACGCAGCTTCAATAAATTCTTCGGTTCTCAATTTACGTACTTCCTTCGCAACATACAGTGCAATAACTGGCATCACAAGCATTACAAGTAATAAAACTTGAAACGAAGCTCTTTCAAAAAAGGTTGTTGTTTCCTCCCCACTCCCAAATGCATTTGCAAGGTGAAGAAAAAAATACGCAATCATAACTGTTGGAATAACTGTAAAACTATCAAAAAAAGCCTCGATTTTTGAAAACCCTCTTTTTACATATGTTCCAAGCACAACACCAAAAAACACACCTATTACCATTCTAAGTGCCGCAATTAAAATAGATATACCAATCGTCCACTTCGCACCTTCAATGACTAAATGTAACAGGTCGTATCCTTTCCGGTCTGTCCCAAGTAAAAATTGTAATGAAGGTGAAAACGGTGGCACTTGTGGATTTTCATCCGCATCATATTGCAATGTAACTTGTCTAATATGTCCATCATTCCATATCGTATTTCCGATGCTCAAAAGAACTAATATGAGAAGAAACCCAATGCTTATCCAAAATCTTTTATCGCGTTTTATATACGTCCACATATTATAGTCTCTCCTTCATCGCAGCTGGAATGAGATAATGAAACAATTTAAACAAAATAAAAATCGGAATATAAATAAGCAGCACACTAACGATGAAAACCTCAACCCTAATACTCTCATACGATTTCAAAAACATAAAAATACCACCCGTATTAAAAATCCATTCTATAATATATAAATTAGATAACATAAAAAAGATATTCGTTTTCGCAAAGAAAAGTGTACTAAGCAACACATTTCGTAAAACATGACGATTTAAAATATGAAAACGATTCAGCCCTTTCGCCTTAGCAAATAGTACATAATCTTTTTCTAGCTCATTTTCAAAACGAAGCACTAACATTTTTACAAACAGAATCGTAGTCGGTATACTCAAACAAAATATCGGCAATCCTCTAATCGACTCGCCTCCAATTGACGCAATTTGAAAAGGTAAAAAGCCTGTTCTTTTAAAAAACCATATAACTAAAATTTGTGATACTAAAATAAGTAGAATGTCTGGAATAGATTCTAGGAAGATGAGAAATGATTTAATGCGATGCTGTATACGCGGTGAACTATTCATAATGACATAAACAATACAAAATGCTACAAATAATGAAATGAAAAAAGCCGCCAAAAAAATCACAATCGTTTCTTTATAATGGACGAACAACTGCGGAAATAAAAATTTACCTCTCACATATTGAAAATTGGAGATATCCATTAAGTTCACAAACACTTCTTTTAAACTCTGTATGTACTTTGATGCATGCAACTCAAATCCGTAAAATAATTTCGGTAATGCCCCTAAACAAATAATACCCAAAATCGAAATAATAAATTGAACCGTCACTTCCATCCCATTCAGAAAAACTTTTTTGACCACGTTTTCCCTTCTCTCTCTATATAATTTCCCTTTTAATTTTATTCTTAATTTTCTGAATTGTAAATATTTATACATAAAAAAATCACTAGGTTATGATTCTAGTGATTCTTTATGCGCATGCCCTTCTCTTTTCGCAAACGGCATATACAAAATAAAACATCCAATAAGTGCAGCTATTTCTAATGAAATAATATAGTAAGGGTGTGGCCCTAACATATCGAGTAATGAAGCAGTTTCTGGCTTACGAGCTAAAAACATATAATTGCCACCTGTTTTGTAGTTCACAAAAGAAACGATTGGAATTATTATGTTTAAAAATATCATCGTACGCTTAATTGATTGCAAGGTCGGTCTATATCCTTCTACCCACGTCATAAAGAGTGGTGCCCAAATGAGTAATACATGTGCAACGAAGAATTCTATAAAGCGAAAATGCGGAAAAGCATATTGCACGTTCGGCGTTAAAATAGCTTGTGATGCACCGATAATTCCTGTAAAAAATACAATCTCATATATGCGATAACTTTTCGTTACAATCATAATCGATGCTAACAATAAACTAATCGTACATAACTCGAATGGTAATGAAGTGCCTAGTTCAAAAATCCCCAATTTCCATTCCCACATATGGAGCCCAATTTCACTCCCAATAAATAAAAATGCAATCGCATATCGAACCGCTATATTCCACTCACTTTGCCGTAATATATCTTGGTATTGATACAGAAAAAATATCCCCACCAACATAATAAATAATATAAGGACGTGTTGCCTTGAGTATGGAATAAATGGTTTTAATGGATGCGCACTAAAATAAGCTTCCATCTTCCTTCCTCCTCTCCTTCATACAATATTATTGTTAGAAAGAAACAAGGAGTCAATTCATCTGCTTAAACCATGTACAACCTCTACATTACATTTACATATCGATACCTTACAAAACTGTAAGGTTATTGTAAGCTAAAACGATTTGTCAGATTCTTCACCTCTTCTATACTTAATGTAGATACTAAAACGAACGAAAAGGTGATAAATAGATGAAGAAGAAAAATAAAGTGTTAATTACTAGTGTAGTAGCGATCGGAATTGCAGCTGGATCATATTTTGCATTTGCTGGCGGTGGTTCAGAAGTAGCAATGGCATATAGCGGTTATAAAATTACGGAAAAACAAATTGAAAATGCACAAAAATTTGGCGGCGAAGTTATTCCAAATGGTATTGAAACAATTTCATTCGATCCAACAAAAGGTACGTATGAATTAGCTGTTAAAAAAGGTGATGAAGTGAAAAAAGGTCAGCTTCTGTTTAAATATAATGACCCTACTGCTAAACAAGGTGTAACGGAAGCAGAAATGCAAAAGAAAATCGCACAAAAAGAAGTAACATTGTTCCAAAAACAAATTGATGCAGCGAAACAAAAATTACAAAAAGATAAAAATGCAGGCCTTCCCGCTGAAGCATTAAAAGCATCCGAAATTGAAGTTGGGCAATTAGAATCACAACTTGAAATGAAGAAGTTTGAAGTAGAAAAAGCTGATGAAATGATTAAAGTAGCAAAAGAGAAAGTAAACACACTTTCTGTAACGAGTCCAGCCGACGGTGTAATTGATGATATCGTAAAAACTGCTGATGAAAAAACAGGTATGAGTGGCATTACACTTCGTCACGCTGGTCAATTTAAAGTAAAAGGTCAACTTTCTGAATATGAACTTGCTAGTATGAAAGTTGGGCAAGAAGTAACTGTTTCATCAAAAACTGTCGCTGGTAAGACTTGGACAGGAAAAGTAACAGAAATCGGTTCTACACCATTAAAGAGCATGGACGAAAACAAAACTGTTTCTAATTATCAATTCACTGTCACATTAGATAATAGTGAAGAATTACAAAACGGCTTCCATGTTTACGTAACGAGTAAATCTGGCGAAGCAACTGGTACGATTGTTCCGAAAAGCAGCATTGTGAAAAAAGGTGACAAAAATGTTGTCTTCGTTGTAAAAGACGGTAAAGCGAAAGAACAAGCAGTTACTGTTGAATTCGAGACAGATAGCGAAGCAAAAGTTTCTGGAGTGAAAAAAGGAGAGGAAATTATCTCTAAACCTGAAAAAGACTTAAAAGACGGTATGGAGGTTGTCACTCAATGATTAACTTAAAAGGCATCACGAAATCTTTCCAAAATGGTGCAGAGTCCGTTCAAATATTACACGGAATTGATGTAACACTAAACCAAGGAGAATTCACTTCTATTATGGGACCATCTGGTTCTGGTAAATCAACATTAATGAACATTATCGGTTGCTTAGATAAGCCAACGACAGGTGCGTACGAACTAGCTGGTCAAAACATTTCAAACATGTCTGAAACAGAACTTGCACATGTTCGTAATAAAGAGATCGGATTCATATTCCAAAACTTTATGTTATTACCGAGACTTACAGCACTTCAAAATGTAGAACTACCTCTTATTTACGCTGGAGTCGATAAAAAAGAAAGACGTGAGCGCTCATTAGCAGCTTTAACAAAAGTCAGTTTAGCTGATCGTGCTACTCACTTACCAAATGAATTGTCAGGTGGACAAAAGCAGCGTGTCGCAGTCGCACGTGCAATCGTAAATAACCCGAAATTTCTCTTAGCAGATGAACCGACGGGTGCACTTGATACGAAAACAAGTACACAAATTATGGATCTCTTTTACGAATTAAACAAACAAGGCTCAACAATCATTATGATTACCCACGATCGTGAAATTGGGGAAGCGGCCGCACGTCAAATTGTAATTCGTGACGGAAATATCGTCCAAGATTGGAGAGGTTAATTTTGAACACGAGTGAAAATATACGCATGGCCCTTTCCTCTATCTTTGCTCATAAAATGCGTTCTATATTAACAATGCTAGGTATTATTATCGGTATTAGCGCCATTATTACTATCATTTCAATGGGTGATGGTACAAATGCAAAGTTTAAAAAAGAGTTAGGCCAAGGAAAAGATACTGAAGTAACGATTTACTACAACAACCCTGATTATGGAACTGATAGTGCCAAAATCACACCTGATATGCTAAAACGTCTTCAAACTGTACCAGGCGTTAAAGATGTTTATCCAGATGTAAGTATGAAAGTAAAAGCATCTTCTGGTTCAAAAGATGTCTCTCTTGATTTAAAAGGTGGAACAGGCGCCTTTATGACAGATTCGAAAATAAAATTAGTTCACGGTCGTGAATTAAACGACAGCGAATTAAACCAAGCAATTCCTGCTGTTATATTAAATGAAGAAGCTTTCAACAAATTATTTAGTGGTTGGGAATCAAATCTATACACAGATGTAAAAGGAAAGCCGTATAAAATAGTCGGTGTATACGAAACGAAAAACGAATTTGGAATGGCTATGCCTGAAGGTTATACATCTCTTGAAAACGCGCCTGTCATTTCAGGAGTAAATGAGTATGACTCTGTAAAATTAACAATGACCTCTCCAACAGAACGCAAAAGTGTAGAAAAACAAGCTGTTTCTGTTTTAAACGACATGAAAGCTCCTAAATTCGAGCACAAATTCGAAGCACAGGACTTAGGTGAATTTACGAAGCAATTAGACGAATCCATCGGTATGATGAAAATGGTATTCGGTGGCATTGCCGCTATCTCCTTACTTGTTGGTGGTATCGGTGTAATGAACATCATGCTTGTATCTGTAACAGAACGTACACGTGAGATCGGTATTCGTAAAGCACTTGGTGCAACGCGCGGTAAAGTATTAACACAATTCTTAATTGAATCTTGTATTTTAACAGGACTCGGTGGTTTCATCGGATTCATGCTCGGTATTTTCTTCGCTTGGATCGTCTCAATCTTTGCCGGATGGCCACTCGTTATCTCAAAAGAACTTGGACTTCTTTCAGTAGGTATCTCAATGCTAATCGGTATTGCATTCGGTTTACTACCAGCAAACAAAGCTGCTAAACTTGATCCAATTGAATGTTTACGATATGAGTAAATAAAAAACGTAGGAGTGTACACTCCTACGTTTTTTATTTTGTTGAAGGCAAATTCAATTTTATCGCTGTTTTATTAAAAATCTGCGTCTCTAACTTCTACTATATAACTCTGAAGCAATTCGCGAACTAATTCATAACAATATCGTCCCTTTAAATCATGTTTCTTCTATTATATATGTTTCATGTTGCGATTACCTTTTTATCCTTGCAGCTTCCATTTCACATTACAACTATCCTGCAATCCTATTATTGCAAAAATACTATGTAATAACACAAATTCAAGGCGTAATTTTTTCCATACTACAACTTGTTTTGTAACAATTATATCTCTATTTCATTAAAATCACCCCTATATATACGACTTCACACACAAGAAGATTATATTTTCATAACTACATTACGATTCAAATAGTTAAATATCTCTTTTTTGTAACGTTACAGAAACATTCACGTAACACCACCGATACAATTTTAATCTATTAGCAATTAAAATTGTATCGATTTTATGATTCTTATGTTCTAATCCCCTAAAAAACGCAAAGAAAACGCTATCAGGATATTAATGGAATTATTACAGAATATTAATGCCTCGTTACGAATGCTTTGTAGTTTTGTGTTTTCCGCAAATAAGAAAATAATGGTTGCTATAATGAGGTCAACGAAAACAAATGCAATGGAGGCTATTATGAAAAAATTTATGGGTATAGCAACAGCAGCGGTTTTTGGTCTTGGGATTTTCACAACATCTGCTAAAGCAGAAACAATCGTAACGACTGATGTACTAAATGTACGAGAAAACCCAACTACTGAATCACAAGTTGTCGGAAAGTTATTAGATGGATATAAAGTTAACGTTTTACATACAGAAAACGGCTGGTCAAAAGTTAAATTAAATAGTGGTAAAGAGGCTTTCATAAGCGCTGACTACACAAAAGATACTTACTACGTAACAGCAAACGTATTAAACGTACGTGCTGGAGCGAATACAGATTCAGCGATTCTTGGTAAATTGAAAAAAGATGATGTAATCGAAACAACACACCAAGTACAAAATGATTGGATCCAATTTGAATATAACGGCCAAACAGCTTATGTACACATTCCTTACTTAACAGGAAAAGCACCAGTTAAAGTTCAGCCAGTAGTTAAAGCTGAAAAAGTAACTAACGTTCAAGATACAGCTAAAGTTCGTGAAGCAGTTAAAGCTCAAGAGGCAGCTGAAGCTCAAGCAAAAACTAAAGCTCAAGAAGCGGCTAAAGCTCGTGAAGTAGTTAAAGCTCAAGAGGCAGCTGAAGCTCAAGCAACAGCTAAAGCCGGGGAAGTAGCTAAAGCTCAAGAGGCAGCTAAAGCTCAAGAAGCGGCTGAAGCTCAAGCAGCAGCTAAAGCTCAAGAAGTGGCTAAAGCTCGTGAAGCAGCTAAAGCTCAAGAAGTGGCTGAAGCTCAAGCAGCAGCTAAAGCTCAAGAGGCAGCTAAAGCTCGTGAAGCAGCTGAAGCTCAAGCAGCTAAGGCTCAAGAGGCGGCTGAAGCTCGTGAAGCAGCTAAAGCTCAAGAGGCAGCTGAAGCTCGTGAGGCAGCTAAGGCTCAAGAGGCAGCTAAAGCTCGTGAAGCGGCTAAAGCTCAAAAACCAGCTACACAACAACCTGTTGCGAAAGAAACTGAAACAAGTGCACCATCTTCTTCTCGTGAATTAAGAGTTGTAGCAACAGCTTACACAGCAGATCCACTTGAAAATGGTTACAAAGCCGGAGATCAAGTAAAATCAGCTATGGGCCATAACTTAACAGCTAATCCAAACATGAAACTAATTGCAGTTGATCCAAGTGTAATTCCATTAGGTTCAAAAGTATGGGTTGAAGGTTACGGAGTAGCAATCGCTGGTGATACTGGTGGAGCTATTAAAGGAAATAAAATTGATGTTTTAATGCCAGATAAAGGTACATCAAGTAACTGGGGACGCCAAACAGTTACAGTGAAAATTTTAAACTAATTATAAAAAAAGAGTTAGTCTCATTATTGAGGCTAACTCTTTTTTAATGATTCTTACATTCTTTCTTTCTCTTGAAAGTAACTAATATTATCCCGAAGCCATTTTCTCTCTGACAAAAACAAGCTCCCTCGTTTTTTATATACTTTATCAAACGTCTTTAAAACTTCTTCATGATCAGCAAACTTATGTAAGAAACGAAGAGCAATAACAATCTCTGATTCATCGGTAGGTACTACTTCATTTTTACGTCTTCTAGAAACAATCTTATTCACACGTTCACAAATTGGCTTAATCGTCCTTTCGTCTCCATATGCATAAAGAGCTCGAACAGCCTCGTATTTCACCATTATATTTCTATCCTTTAAAGCTTCAATATAAACTATTTGTAAGTCCGCTCCCCCTATTTTTGCTAACACTTCAATAACGGTTGAACGAACATAAGCACTATCCCTATATAAAAGCTTTGTTAATGGAAGAATCGATTGATTTGTTCCAATCTCAAGCAACGTATAACAAATATTTGTAATCTCATCTTTATTTTCTTCAGTATCCAGCAACTTTAGCAACGCACGTTCCGCTTCTAACGATTTATATAACTTTAAGGAAGAAACTGCCCAAAAACGAACACTATCGTTTTTATGATAAATATAAGGAATAATTTTATTTGTACTACTTACTTCTGGTAACGGATAAATATTACTAAGTAATTCACTTAACAGAGTCGGGCTCTCTTCATATTCCAAACGATCTATAAGGTAATCAGCAATACAGATTTCTTTCGTATTTATAGCGAGTTTCGTCATTAAATAATAAATATCTTTCTTCATAGATATCTTTTTTGCTTTTATTAACTTCTCCTGTAAATAAGGAAAAGTTAATAGGTCATATAGCTCTTTTGCTTCATCATATGCACGATGCCATATCTCTGTCTCTTCATCGGCCATTCGCCTTAATAAATCATCTATATACTCTTCCATCTCCTTCTCTCCCGTCCAAATTAAATCTATCTCTTTGCATTCTATATACGATAGATTACTATTTCAACAGAAAAAAGAGGATGCCATAGCATCCTCTCCTCCCTTCCCTATTCCACACAAGTAAACTGTGTCCAAGCCCCAACATAATCTAGTAAAAACAGTTCTTCTTCCGCAATTGTACCGACAATATTTTTCCGTTCATCTATCGGCATTTCTTTCAAGATGATTTGTAGTTCACCTTTATACTTTCCGAATAGGTTATTACCAATTACAACTTGCCCTCTTTTCTGTCGTACACTTTCGCGCACTGGGAAATCATAGTCTTTGTACTTTTTACGCACTTCTGTAGAACGTACCATATACTCTGTTATGTCACCGCGTCTTACGTGTAATTCTTGCAGTGTCGCTCTCTTCTCTACTTCAGTCGCTTCGTCTACAAATTGTACCTTTAGCTGTAACATGTAACGATTTAAGTTTCCTAGTTTCTCTAACTCTTCTTCACTCGCATAAGCATTTCCGATAATAACATCATCAATAAGCCCTGTTGCCCATAAATGTTTCGCTTGTACTTCAATTGGTAAGTTACGATGTTGTTCTAACGTACATAATCCGTCATTAATATCCCATGGACCAATTTCAGCTGCATGTGACGTAATAAATGCTGCCGTGCGAATACCATGCTTTTTAAAGCGTTCACTACAGCGAATGAAATAATCATACGGAAGACCAGTAAATTTTTGCGGATAAAAATTGTGACAACCAATTAAAGCTGATTTATTCGCTTGATGCGAAAGGATATTTTCTAAATAGGCAATATCATTACTTACATTCAGCTCAATTTTTAAGCCATATGGATTATTCGTCATTTTCGC
The DNA here is from genome assembly GCF_044908245.1 of Bacillus sp. RC242. Classification (NCBI taxonomy): domain Bacteria; kingdom Bacillati; phylum Bacillota; class Bacilli; order Caryophanales; family Bacillaceae; genus Bacillus; species Bacillus sp. RC242. The sequence goes on along the minus strand of NZ_JBIYCZ010000016.1, from coordinate 62,201 downwards.
TTCTGTTAACCCGTCAAACCCTACATCTAAACGAATTCCATCTGCACCTAACTCTGCAAAGAATGATAGATCACTATAACTAATACCAAGTTGATCGAATACAGCCGGAGCTACATCTAAAATAACTTCCATATTATACTCTTTTGCATGCCCAATAATTTCTTTAAATTCAACTACAATTTCCTCTTTTGGACGATTAACAGACAGTAAACATGTGAATATTCTTGAAAAACCGTGGCGTGCCGCTGCCGAAATGTATGCCATATCTTGTTCTTTCGTTGAATGCTCTGGATAAAGTGAAATTCCTAATTTACGCTCCATGCTTTTGCATCTCCTTCACACGTTGTATTAATGCCATGCTCGTAAATCTATATTTTGCAGATAAACATGTTGCACATAAAATCGTTGGTACGATGATAAAGTACGGTGATTCTAAACTAAATGCCACATAAGCTCCCATTGAACATCCAATAAATAATATCGACACAAGTAGTAAAACTAATAGCGATTTACTTTGTACCCACTTTGAATAATGTGCAATACACTGCCCCGCCACGAATGTAATTAAGATGATAATTGCTCCGAGCATTCTGTTTTCTCCTCTCCTGCTAATTGTTGTTTCTCATACATTTTGAAGAATGGATAGTAAATAACGAATGAGATAACAAAGTTAACAAGTACAAGTACACCGGCCATAATTGTCCAGTCCGTACTAATAATCGCTGCAATTGGCGCTAACATCGTAAATGGCAGCTTCGCCATCATGAGCGGAATCATACCTGAAACAACTGCGAAATATGATACCGTCGTTGTAACTAACGGTGTAATAACGAACGGAATAATTAAGATTGGATTCATTACAATTGGTGCCCCGAAAATAATTGGCTCGTTAATATTGAATAATCCTGGTACGAATGATAATCTACCTAACTCTTTTAAGAACTTAGATTTAGAGAACATAAACATAATAACTAAAGCTAACGTTGAGCCTGATCCACCGATCCATACGAACCATTGAATAAATTGCTCTGTAAATAAGTTTGGTAACTGATGTGCATTTCCTGTAGCCGTAAATACTTCCATATTTTCAAGAATTGCTGAATCCCACATCGGACGAATGATTGGTCCTAAAATCGCTGGGCCATGTATACCGAACGACCAGAAGAATACAATTAGGAATACTGTTAATAAACCACCGAATAAATTATTTCCTACTAATACTGATTTTAATGGTGCGATTAAATATGTGATTGTTGTGTTTACATCAAATTTCAAACCGTAACGAATACCCCAGAATAAAAGAATAACTACTAAAGTTGGAATTAATGCTGCAAACGAGTTTGCAACTGCTGGTGGTACACTATCTGGTAATTTAATCGAAATATTATGCTTAATCATAAAGTGATAAATTTCTACTGCAATTAATGCTGTAACAATTGCTCCGAATAAAGAAGTTGCACTTAATGTTCCTACTGAAATATATCTACCTGCATCAATAACACCTGGTACAGCTTTTGTTATTTGAATTGGTTCAACTGATGCTAGTAAAAAGGCGAGTACAGATAATAATCCTGCACTTAATTGATTGAGCTGATAAAAGTTCGCGAGTGAAGCCCCTACCCCAAACGCTGCGTATAATGCCATTAATCCTACTGTAAATCGGAATGGAATATCTAAAATATGGCGAAACGGTGCAATCCACTCCATATATGCATCAATTGGTAAGTTTAAAAAGATAACGAAAAATGACCCGACAATCGTTAACGGTAATGTAGAAATAACTCCATTTCGAATTGCTAATAAATGTCGTTGCCCCGCAATCTTTTGCGTTGTCGGCATAATCTTCTGTTCCATAAAACTCATAAAACCATTCATCGATAACCCTCCCTATGTTCAATGTGGCGAAATTTAAAAGTTATAACATTATAATGTTTATATTTAAAAAAATATAATTACGCTAAAACTAATTGTTCAGCTTGCTTAAGTACTTTCAAACCATCACACATGCCATAATCTCGTTGTTCTATAATTGCAACTGGTATATCGTATGATTTCGCAAGAAACTCTACTGCTGGAAACAAATACTTCACCTGTGGTCCAATTAAAACAACATCAGCATTTTTTATTTCCAGTTTCACAAGTTCTGAATCAACTGCTTTAATTTTATAATCCTTCCCTTGTTTCTTTGCCTCTTCTTGCATTTTTCTTACAACCATACTCGTTGACATACCTGCCGCGCAACATAATAAAATGTACATCTTATACTGTCACTTTCTCTTCCACTCGTTTATGAAGAGTAATAAATTCTTCAGCAAGTTCTTTCACTGTAATGGCATTCATTAAATGATCTTGTGCATGCACTAATAATAAACTTATTTCTGCATGATTTCCTCTTGCTTCTTCTTGAATTAAATCCGTTTGAATACGATGAGCGGATGATATTTCCTCACTAGCAAGTGTCATCTTTTCACTCGCATTCTCAAAATCTCCTTGTCTTGCAAAAGCAATTGCTTCAAGCGCCGCGCTTCTCGCGTTGCCACCATGTAAAATTAACGCAAATGGAGTTTGCATATCAGTCATTTAAAATTCCCCCAAGTTATGTTTTTTCTATATTTTTATCTTATTATGAAAACGCATACAATTAAACATAAAAAACTTCCGTTGTGTAACGGAAGTTTTAATATACTTTTTCATAATGATAGTAAGATTTCTTGAAAATCATCAACAGCTTGAGCCTGATGCAATTTTTCTATTATAGTTTGACTAGACATAATATCAAATAAAAAATCATAAAGCTTTTGTAAATCTTCATTATTATTGCGCTTCACACTAAATATAATAATAACTTGTACTTTTTTATCTCCCCAGTCAATCGCCTTATCGAGTGTACAAAACATCAAAAATGTCGTATCGCTTAATAATTGCATCGGATGCGGAATTGCCACTAAGTTTCCAACCGCTGTAGGAGATGTGTTCTCTCTCTCCATAACAGAAGCATAAAAGTTTGCGGGTACATAGTTTTTCTCAGCAGCTTTCTCACATAAAAACTGGATAACCTCTTCTTTCGTAGAAGCACTACGATTTAAGAAGATCAAATCTTCCTTAATATATTGCTGCATACTATCATTCACATGTGTAAATAACTGCTTACCAATTGATTTAATCTCTTTATCATCAAATATTGAGTTTACCTTTATAACCGGAACAGGCAAACCACTCGGTATATGAATCGTACTAATAATACAATCTATTTTATCTTTATAAAGATCTTCCACTTTCAATTGATAGTACCCTGTAATACCTACAATCTCTAGTTTATCTCGGAAATGTGATAGAATTTTATATTTCAGCAGTTGTGCACTCCCTTGACCAGTTGCACAAACTAATAAACATCTTTTCTTTTGATTATTTTCCTGCAAGCGGCTCATCGCCCCACCAAAGTGAATGGCAATATAACCAATCTCACTCTCTGGAATGGATTCACCCGTATATTCACCAATTATATCTCCAACGAGAACTGCAATTTCAAAAGCATATGGATAATTTTTTTTCACTTCTGCCAAAAGAGGATTTCGCGTATTTAACTTATATTTCAAACGATTTAATAACGTTTTTAAATGAACACCAAAACCAAATAATAATTCTTCATCGTAATAAAAAGTAAGATTCCGTTCTTCCGCTACTTTGAAAAGAATATGCTGCATGAATGCATATACGTCTTTCCCTAATAGCTCTTCCACATTTTCATAGCGATCTCTCGCTGTAACAGCAGTACTTAATAAATGCATCGTCACATATAAAATTTCTTCTTCTGGAAATTGAAGTTTTAGCTCTTCCCCTAAATTCCCTAAAATCTGTTTCGCAATTTTATATTCTTTCTTTATTATAAGTTCAGATTCCTCTACATGCAGTGCTTGAATGTAATGATCATCCCTGCATCTCTTTAAAGCAATCGCAATATGAATTGATAAATTATCAATTTCTATATCTGATAAATATATCGTTCCTCCCTCGATATACTTTAGTATAACTGAGCGGATGAGAGAAATATGGGGTAACGATAAATATGTGTCCGTCTGCTCATAGTTCTCATGAAACGGAGTATGGTCATAACGCGGCAAACCATATTGTGATAAACAAGAACGAATATTAAATTCTTCTCCTACAATACGTATACCATAATATGGTCTTTTTTCAATTTGTAACTCATAGCGACTACAAATATCTGTAACATCTTTCATAATTAAATTTACAGTAGATTTACTCACATAAATCTCTTCCGCTAGCTGTGAAAGCTTCACATACCCATCTGTCGTTAAAATACGGTGTAAAATATAAGCTACTCTTTCTTCATAAGAAGTTGGAATCTTTTCTGTCTGTTTTTGAAATACATTTACGCAAAAATCTTCAAACTTCTTAGTTTGTATAATTTCTAGTTCGTACCCATTCCCTCTTTGTGATTCAATTTTCGCTCCGTGTTCTTCCAATATATCATTTAATAATTTTATATCCTTTTGAATCGTCTTCGTTGATACGTGTAAACGGCTCGCTAAAAAAGCTCGATTTAGCATCGATTTCTCTTCTAAAAACTCCTCTAAAATGGAAATTAATCGCTGATGCACTTTTGTCATAGCTCTTCCTCTCGCTCTTTATATAAAAGGGAAAAAGCCACTGAAATCAGTAGTTTTTTCCCTTTTATCCCGCGTTCATTATTTCTTTAGCGTAAATCCAAACTTATCCCAAGCTTGTAAATAATCTAATAAGAAGATTTCTTCCTCTATAATTCGGCCGACTACATTTGTTTTTCCTGTATTCACCATATCTTTTAAAGCAATTTGCAATTCACCTTTATATTGGCCATATTTCTCATTATCAATTAAAAGATCGCCACGCTTAATTTCACGCGTATTATGCGGTTTAAACTCTTCTTTTTTATATTTCACACGACTTTGTGTAGAACGAATCATATATTCAGATACATCCCCGCGATAAAAATGAGGTTCTTCTAATACGATAATTCTTTCTAAATCTGTTGTTGTATCGTATAGTTCTATATCAAATGTTTGTTTCTCTTTATTTAACGCACCTAGTGCTTGTAATTCTTCTTCTGAAGCATAAGCATTCGCAATAATAACATCATCAATTAATTCTGTTGCAAACAAATGCTTCGCCTGTGTTGTCATCGGTAATTCGCGATGCTGCTCTAACGTACATAACCCTTCTGTTACTGGCCAAGGTCCGTATGTTGCATCAAATGATGAAATAAAAGCAGCCGTTCTCATACCGTAATCTTTAAATTGTTTCGAGCATTTAATGAAATGATCGTATGATAATCCTGAATAACGATGTGGATAAAAATTATGGCAACCAATTAAATTTTCACGATTTGGTCTATGGCTCATAATGTTATCTACATATTTCGTACCGTTACTCATATTAATTTCAATTTTTAAGCCGTATGGATTGTAAGTCATAATCGATTCTTCTAAACCAGAAAATCCAACATCTAAACGGATACCGTACGCTCCTAACTCATGGAAGAACGATAAATCATTATATGAAATACCTAATTGTGTAAAGACAGACGGACTAATATCAACTAATACTTGGAACCCTAATGCATTTGCATGAGAGATCGTTTCTTTAAACTCTTCTATAATTTTCTCTTTTTCGCCATCTACAGATAATAAACATGTGAATACACGTGTAAATCCGTATTTACTCGCTAATGTTACATACTCTTTATCTTTCTCTACTGTCGAATGTTCTGGATAAATAGAAATACCTAATCGTCTCATATGTACACGCCTCTTTCTTCATCATATTGTAAACCTTTTCAAATATACGTAGCGAAAAAGTATGTATCCCCTTTTCTTCCACTACAATTTGAATCCGCTTTCTTTAAAGAAAAAACAATTTCTATCATTCATAACAACTACTAGTCTATACATCTATACTTTACATCTTTTTTTCATAGTTGTGTAGTCTTTCCACAAATTTGTCAGTTTTTCACCTAAAAAATTGTTATCCGCTTTCAAGACACCTTCCTTGACTGTTATGTTGACCAATACATATACTCGAAAGAACAGAGATAAAGTGAAACTTTAATCAGTGCGGGGTTTTGTTCATCCCCCACTGATTATTAGCCTTCACCAATCGGGCGTTTACGGACAGCATGGCTCCCACCTAACTTCTTTGCTCCAACCAAATTTTGAGGTGAGAGTCTTACTGCCCGTTAACGCGGGAAAACTTTTATATAGGGGATGAATATATGGGAGAGGCAGTACTCGTAAAACGAGAACCGTTATGGACAAAAGAGTTTATTGCGCTAATTCTAGCAAACTTATGTATGTTTTTAGGATTTCAAATGTTAATTCCAACTTTACCTGTTTATGTGAAAGAAATTGGAGGCACAAGTTCAAATATCGGATTCGTTGTCGGCATGTTTACCGTTGCAGCACTTTTTATTAGGCCGCTAACTGGAAATGCCTTGCAGAAATTCAACAAAAAAATCATTTTAATGATCGGTACCGCTATTTGTTTACTCGCTATGGGCAGTTACCTTTTCGCTTCAACCGTTTTCCTATTGCTTGCCGTTCGAATTTTACACGGAGCTGGTTTTGGTATTACAACGACTACATACGGAACTGTCGTTTCAGATTTAATTCCGCAAGCTCGCCGCGGTGAAGGCATGGGATACTTCGGTCTTTCTGGAACTATTGCCATGGCGCTCGGTCCGCTTATTGGACTTTGGCTTATGCAAGCATATAACTTCACGATTCTTTTTTTATGTGCACTTTCATGCACAATAGTTTCATTAATATTAACGAAACTACTTCAAATCAAAAAATCGCCGCAACCACCACAGCAAACATCTGGTACCTTTCTCGATGGATTTATTGAGCGTAAAGCTTTACTTCCTTCATTATTAATATTATGTATTACATTAATGTACGGGGGAATTGGGAGCTTTATCACATTATTTGCTACAGAAGTCGGGATTGCTGATATCAGTCTCTTCTTTTTATTTAACGCACTTGCAATCGCTGTAACTCGTCCGTTTTCTGGAAGATTATATGATACGAAAGGCCATACATTCGTCATCATTCCAGGAGTTATTATTACGTTTACAGGTATTATCTTGCTGTCGTATACAACTACAATTCCGAGTTTAATTATTGCCGCAGCGTGCTACGGCAGTGGTTTCGGAGCAATTCAACCGGCACTACAAGCATGGATGATTGACCGAGTAGCACCGCACCGGAGAGGAGTAGCAACAGCAACATTCTTCTCAGCATTTGATCTTGGAATTGGTGCTGGAGCGATTATTTTTGGATTCATTGCACACTTTACCAACTATGCAACTGTATATCGATATTCCTCTTTATTACTTATTGCTTTCTTGTTCATTTATATTACAAGTATAAGAAAACAAAAGCATAGAGATAAAAATACAGAAAAAGCTGCTGGATAATTCAGTGGCTTTTTTCATCCCACAATAACCTCATACTAATCAATACACGTTAAACATTCCCCATTTTTCGATGGTATAAAACTACAGGCATTTCCCTACATATTTTTTTAACTTTCATCAAAAAATATACGATGAACTCGCAGACGCTTTTTTTCATATGTAATCGAAAAATATTATTCTAAAAAGTGTGACTCCTTTACAAAAATACCATTTACAAAAGTTGAAAACCAATTAAAACCAGGTGTTTCTTTAAAGATTTGTAAACTTTTTATCCCTTTGTAAATTTAGTGTAAATTTTACTGATAAACCGTTTACAGTGCCTCAAGGTTTAGTTAATAATTACATCGTACATGAAATTTAAGGAGTGGAATGCGTGGAATACAATATTCAAGATATGATCTTCCAGTTCATTGGTGGATTAGGTATTTTCTTATTCGGGATTAAATACATGGGCGATGGACTGCAACAAGCAGCTGGAGATCGTCTTCGCGATATTCTAGATCGTTTTACAACAAACCCTCTTATGGGTGTACTAGCAGGTATGTTAGTTACAGTATTAATTCAATCAAGTTCAGGAACAACCGCTTTAACAGTCGGACTTGTAAGTGCTGGATTTATGACATTAAGACAAGCAATCGGTGTTATTATGGGTGCGAACATCGGAACGACAGTTACTGCATTTATTATCGGGATTAAAATCGGAGAATACGCTCTCCCAGTTATGGCAGTTGGAGCAATCTTACTATTCTTCTTTAAAAATAAAAAAGTACAGTCTTTAGGTCAAGTCGTATTTGGGTTTGGTATGTTATTCTTCGGTTTAGAATTAATGAGCGCAGGTATGAAGCCTCTTCGTTCTTTAGAGTCATTCCAAGAATTAATGGTTAGCATGAGTGATAATCCAATTTTAGGAATTGTTGTTGGTACAGTCTTCACTTTAATTGTACAAAGTTCAAGTGCGACAATCGGTATTTTACAAGAACTATTCGGTCAAGGTGCTATTGATTTACAAGCTGCTCTTCCTGTATTGTTCGGTGATAACATCGGTACGACAATTACAGCCGTATTAGCAGCAATCGGTACTTCAATTGCAGCAAGACGTGCAGCATTAGTTCACGTTATCTTTAATATTATCGGTACCATTATCTTTACGATTATATTAATACCATTTACAAGTTTAATTCAATATTTCCAAACGTCATTAAACTTAAATCCAGAAATGACAATTGCATTTGCACACGGGACGTTTAACGTAACGAATACAATCATTCAGTTCCCATTCATTGCAGTATTAGCATGGATTGTAACAAAACTTATTCGTGGTGAAGATGCATCTATTAACTTCAAACCACAGCATTTAAATCCAATCTTTATTGAGCAATCTCCAGCGATTGCTTTAACAGAAGCTCAAAAAGAAATTATTCGTATGGCTGAGTTTTCATTAGATGGACTAAAAGAAGCTAATCAATTTTTAAATACACAAGACAAAAAACACGCTAACATGGCTACTCAATTAGAAGGAGCTATTAACAATTTAGATAAAAAAATTATCGAGTATTTAGTTTTACTATCAGAAAAACCACTTTCACCTACAGACTCTGAAAAACATTCAGTTTTAGCAGGTGTTGTTGGAGATATTGAACGTGTCGGTGATCATGTAGAAAACCTTGTAGAACTTGTAGATTTCCAAATTTCAAACCGCGTTTCACTATCAGATGAAGCACTAGCTGAATTAAATGAAATGCTTGAATTAACAATTTCAACATTACAAGATGCAATCAATGCTTTAACAAACTTCGATACTGAACTAGCACAAACGGTTATTGCAAAAGAACGTAAAATTGACCAAATGGAACGTGTTCTACGTAAACGTCACGTATTACGTCTGAACGAACGTAGCTGTTCAGGTGATGCAAGTATCATCTTCGTTGATATGGTAAGTAACTTAGAGCGTATCGGTGATCACGCTGTAAATATTGCTGATGGTGTTTTAGGCGAGCAAGGTAAACTAGCAGTAAAACAATCATTATAATTAGAAAAAGAGACGCTAATGTAAGCGTCTCTTTTTTCATTTCATCTTTACAACCGTTCTTCCTTTTAACTTTCCTTGCAGTATAAGTGTAAACTTCTCATCTAATTCTTTTAATGTACATTCTTCTGTATAAGATAATAGCTCTGAATTTTTCCACTCACCTGCTAGCAATGCCCACACTTCTCTTCTCGTATCTACTGGACATTGAACTGAATCTATTCCTAAAAGGCTAATCCCTCGTAATATGAATGGGTATACAGTTGTATTTAATTCGTGCCCTGCTACGTTCCCACACGTTGTTACACAGCCTCCATACTTAACTACCTTTAAAGAACTTTCTAACATGCTTCCGCCTACGGTATCGACAACCCCAGCGTATATTCCTTTAAGCATCGGTCTTCCTGATTCATCACTCAACTCCTCGCGGCGAATCATCTTTCTTGCACCTAAACGTAGCAGCATCTCTTTCTCTTCCATTTTCCCTGTTGCCCCTACTACGCTATATCCTAGCTTCCCTAAAATACTAACTGCTACACTGCCTACTCCGCCCGTAGCACCCGTTACTAAAACATCTCCCATACTAGGCGTAATTCCCGCTCTAATGAGCTTATATACCGATAAGGCAGCTGTAAAACCGGCTGTCCCGTACATCATACTTTCCTTCAAAGACATTTCTTTCGGTAAAGGAACAACCCAAGATGATAGCACGCGAATATATTCTCCGAAACCACCAGAAGTATTCATACCTAAATCATATCCAGTTACAATAACTTGATCGCCTTCCTGAAAGGCGTTATTTTCACTACTAACTACCTCCCCTGCTGCATCTATGCCAGGTGTATGAGGATATGTTCTCGTTACACCTTTATTACCAGTAGCTGAAAGGGCATCTTTATAATTTAATGAAGAATAATGAACACGTATTAATACGTCTCCTTCAGGTAAACCATTTACTTCTCTCTCAACAAGCTTTCTTTCAAATTGATTATTTTCCTTTTCTTTCACGACAATTGCTCGGAATGGTGTATAATTCATTACGCTCTCTCCTTCATCCGTAAAATCCTTCTTTATTATATAAGAAGTACATATACAGCTAATCACATCTTCTTGGCTATATTTCAACAAATCTTACTTCTCTATCACTTTCTCACATTACATATTTTCATTTCTACTAAAACAACTTATACTTATTCTACATCTCAAAAATAAAATATAGAAAATCTAACTTTTTATAAATAAATTGAATTTTTACGAAATGTAAATGATTTGTAATGTTTTTTTTCGCTAAATTTCATTATAATAAGTGGATATGAGTGTCGTATTTCAATCCAAATGAAGGAGTACAAGAAATGGAGCAAAACCCATCTTTACAAGAAAATACACGAACTAAACCGAAAAATAGTAAGAAAAAAACAAAAATTATTATAAGCGTTATTCTATTAGTTTTAATAATAGGTGGCGGTTATACATGGTTTTTAGTAAATAAAGCATCTTCTGCTGTTCGAAACGCCGCTCACGATTTAGCACGCGGTGATAAGTCTGATTTACGTGCTAAAGCTGTAAAACCTATTACAAATAACGTCTCTGTCTTAATAATGGGTGTTGATGAAAGCGATGTCCGTGGGAAAGAATATGGTGAAGCTATAAGAACGGATGCACTATTACTTGCAACGTTTAATAAAGATAGCAAAACTGTAAAGCTATTAAGTATTCCACGTGACACGTATACTTATATTCCAGTAGAAAAGAAAAAAGATAAAATTACACACGCTCATGCATTCGGTTCTACTAAAAACGGAAAAGATGGTGGACCACAAGCTAGTATTGATGCAGTTGAAAAATTAATGAATGTTCCCGTCGATTACTTTGTAAAATTCAACTTTAAATCATTCATGAAAATCGTTGATGATTTAGGCGGCATTGAAGTTGACGTACCAGTTGAGTTTACTGAACAAGATAGTAATGATAACGCCGAAGCAATTCACCTGAAAAAAGGTGTTCAAAAGTTAAATAGTGAAGAAGCTCTTGCTCTTGCTAGAACAAGGCACATTGATAGTGATGCGATGCGTGGACAACGTCAGCAACTTGTTATTGAATCAATTTTAAAGAAACTAACAAGCGCTGGATCCGTAACAAAAGTTGGAAACATCATTGATGATATTAACGGACAATTCGTTACAAACTTAACATTCGATGACATGCTTTCATTCTATAAATATGGATCGGATTCGGAAATTGAGAAATTACAACTTCAAGGTGAAGATTGTTACATGGCAAAAGGTGATGATACATGTAGTAAGTCAGCTGGTGGTGGTCGAACTTACTACTACAATCCAGATAAAAAAGAATTAGCTAATGTTACAAACGAACTTCGTAGTCACCTTGGACTACCTGCCTATACAAAATCTGATTCTGATTCGAAAAAAACAAGCTCAGAGAAAACAAAAGCATCTACGTCTGAAAATACGAGTGAACGCGAATCAAGTAACGATGAAACTCAAAATAAGAATAACAGTGAAGATACAGAAACATCGTCTAATGACAATGAATAAAGTGAAGCAGTGCTCTATGGAGGTAGAGCACTGCTTCTTTTTAATGCTTTCAAAATAAAAAATCAGAACTTTCCAACTATCTTTTTTAATATTTTTAAATTATAATAAATAGTAGTAATCTATTCCAATTATCAGGGGGCCCACGCATATGAAAGCTGCAGTAAAACATAACATTTCAGATTTTAAAGAGTACTTAAAATCAAACGATATATACATGGAAGAAAATATAGATGAAAATGATGGTTCGGTACATTTTTCAGTAGGATTAGAAACAGAAGCTGGCGCAAAAATTCAACTTATCGCTGCTTTCCAAAGCGAACATCCTGCTGTGGATATATACTGCTTCAATGTTGCTCTTGTACCTGATTCAACATCAACAAATGATATTTTACATGTCATCAATGAATTAAACACATCTTATCGATTTGCAAAATTCACGCTAAACAAACAAAATGCAATTGATATTTCAACATCTCTTGCATTCTCAGAACCAAACTTTAATCCCGCACTTGTCTTTGAACATACGAGAATGCTATATAAACTGGCAAACGATGAATATAAGAACTTAATGAAAGTTATTTGGGCGTAAATAAAAAGATGGTGCTACAAGAGCACCATCTTTTTATTTCGATATCATATCAACCCACATCTTTATCGCGGTTCCTACAATTAAAGTAGACAATACGTATTGCAAAACTTTTTGATTCACTCTCTTCCCTACTCTCACTCCAAGAGGAGCGGCAAATAAACTTGCTATCGCAACGATAAGAGCCGGAATAACAACTATTTGTCCAGTAATCACTTTCCCAGTAGTAATTCCTATCGAGGAAATAAAAGTAATAGCGATAGATGTTGCTATTGTTGTACGTATCGGTAGTTTTAAAACAACTAGCATAATCGGTACTAAAAGAAATGCACCACCAGCCCCAATAATGCCGGAAACACTTCCTACAATAAACGCTAGCAAACTAGCGAGCCACTTATTGTACGTAATTCCTTCTGTCCTCTTACGATTGCTTCGCTTCGGTATAAACATCATAATAGCCGCAATAGTAGCTAGTAATGTGTAAACAACGTTTACAGCATGCTCATTTAATAGATTCGCACTAAAGCTACCTACAAAGCTTCCTATTAATATACTAGCTCCCATATACACAACTAAAGTTTTATCCATATCGTTACTTTTCCTGTACGCCCACGCGCCTGCAAAAGTTGCAAAAAACACTTGAATCGCTGTAATACCACTCACTTCATGTGATGTATATCCAGCAAATCCTAGCAATACTGGAATGTATAAGATCATCGGATAATTAATAATTGCACCGCCAATCCCAACCATTCCTGAAATAAACGAGCCTATAAACCCAATAATAAAAAGTAGTACTGTTAAACTCATATTGTATCCCCCGCCTTCTAAAAAGAAGGTGATTTAAATAAATAAATTCACATTCCCATCCGAAGCATCTGCTAAATATGCACCTACTCCTGCAAACTCTACCCCTTCCATAATCTCTTCCTCTTTTAACCCTAATAAATCTACTGTCATTTGACAAGCTACAAGCTTAACTCCCTGTTCTTTCGCCATATCAATTAAATCTGGCAAAGGCATCGCATTATGCTTCTTCATAATGCCTTTAATCATCTTTGGCCCCATACCAGCAAAATTCATTTTTGATAATCCCATCTTATCAGCGCCGCGCGGCATCATTTTTCCAAACACTTTCTCTATAAACGTTTTCTTTACTTTCACATGCTCATCTTTCCTAAGGGCATTTAAACCCCAGAAAGTATGAAAAATAGTCACTTCATGATCGTACGCCGCTGAACCATTTGCAATAATATAAGCAGCCATTGCTTTATCATAATCTCCGCTAAATAAAACGATTGTTGTTTTCTTCTGTTGTTCCATGTTGTTCTCCTCCTAATTACCTATAGGGGTATTTTAAAATTTGTAAAAAGGCTCAAATCATCTAGCTACACCTAATGCTACTTTTCCCCTTACAAAACGTTCATACCGCCTGAAACATTTATAATGCGCTGAAATCCTAATTTCTTTAATACTTTTGCTGCTTGCTTACTTCTCATCCCACTCTGACAAATAACAATTACTTCCTTATTTTTATCTAACTGATTTACTTTACTAGCTAACTCATTTAGTGGGATATTCTGAAATCCTTTCATATGATTTCCTCTATATTCTCCAGCTGTACGAACATCGATAAATTGTTTTCCCTTTTTCCCCACTATACTCTTTAATTCTTTTCCATTTATATTTTGAGCACCTTTCACCGGTAAAAAACGTGAAATAACAAGCCATGCAGCAATTACAATGAAAAGCGTACTTAATATTGTATTCATAAAAACAACCTCTCCGCCTTTACAAAACTAGTTCTTCACTACGCCTTCTTAATCCAAAACTTCAACACATCGTCTTCTATATTATGCTTTACTATTTCATGACCGCCTGTTTTTGACCATGCTGGAATATCTTTTACTGATCCTTTATCCGTTACATGTACTTCTAACACTTCTCCAGATTGTAAAGCATCCATCGCTCTCTTCGTTCTTACAATCGGCATTGGACATGCTAAACCCTTCGCATCTAATACTTGTTTTACATTCATCATCTATTCCTCCAGTTTGTTATTTTATAATGAATCATGAACTGCACAACGATTTGGGCCAATCTCCATTTCACGCTCTTCTTCCACACTCGGATAAATCTTACCCATATTCGTTTGACGAATTTCTTCATAAGCATTCGGCTGAGGCGGTAAGTTCTCTGTCACAGTTTTACGAAACTCTCCCTCATCAACAATATTTAACCCTACATTCTCCTTAAATAAATCTTGTAAATGCGCACTCACAATGCCTCTGTCGTCCATTTCACTTATTTTTGAATAATGAGCCGGTAAAACAATTAAATCTTGAGACAGTTCCTTATAAAGTTTATATAACGTATTTCGTAAATCACTCACCCAATCTTCAGCCTTCCCAGCAAGATCTGGACGCCCGATTGAATCTACAAATAAAATATCGCCTGATAATAAATAGGAATCATCTACAATAAATGATGTACTTCCAATCGTATGCCCCGGTGAGTATAATGCGTCAATTTCAATTTTGGTACCCCCCACCGTAATAACAGATCCTTCGACAAGCGGTTTATATGAGAAAACGACTTCCTCCGCATCTTTTGGAGGTAACCAATACGTACCACCTACTTTTTCAGCTAACCTACGTCCTCCAGAAATATGGTCTGCATGTAAATGTGTATCCATGACATTCGTAATAGTAACACCATACTCTTCCGCAAAATCTTCATATGCTTCAACCGTTCTGACTGCATCAATAACTGCTGCTTCACCGTTTGAGACGATCATATAAGATAAACAGCCTTTTCCAAGACGGTTAAATTGATATACACTTCCTCCGCCCTGTACATCTCCTACTTTTAACGGCTTTACATATTCACTCCAAGCTTTCATACCACCAGCTAAATAATAAACATCATTGAATCCGGCATGTAACAATTGCTCTGCGACAAACTGCGAAGAACCTTCTTTCGCACATACGACTAAAATTTCTTTCTCCCTCGGCAATTCATCTACAATATGATCTACACCATCTAATAAGTCAAAATACGGTTTATTTATAGAAGAAACTTGTTTCCCTTCAATTTTCCAATCTTCATAGTCCGTTTCATTCCGAACGTCTAAAATAAACAACTCTCCGAATAAAACTTTCTCGGCGACCTCTTTTGCTTGTAATATCTTAACACTCATCCAATTACCCCCATAGGTATGTTTTTATTTAAAAAATTTTATTTCCCCACATTCCCTTGCCACTCTAACATACCTGGAATGACATTCTTCACATTTGAATAACCTTTCTCTTTCAACATTTGGCACGCTATATCACTACGGTTACCAGTTCGGCAAACAACATAAATTAACTTTACATGATCTAACCTAGCACTATCTATTTCACCTAATGGAACCAAAATGGCAGATGGAATATGACCAAAGGCAAATTCCGCCGCTTCACGAACATCTAATACAGTACACTCTTCACCACTTAATAATAGATCTTGCAATTCCGCATTCGTAATTGTATGAGGATACTTCACAACTTCATTTACTTCATGTTCGTGTGCTTTTCTTACATAATGCTTTAATATATCTCCCTCTTGTTTCGTTCCAATATATTGATGCCCTACTTTATTTGACCAACTTTGAATATCTAGCGTAGAACCTTTATCTGTCGCCTCTATTTCAATAACTTGCCCTGATGCCAATCCTTCCATCGCCTTTTTTGTCTTCACAATTGGCATCGGGCAGGCCAAGCCTTTACAGTCTAAACTCGTATCAACTTTTATACTCATAATCATTTCCTCCCTAATTATTATACGTATACCTGTAGGGGTATAATGAAATATTTTTGAAAATCTGTCAACACATACGTTTGACAGATTATCTGCTTTTTACAAGTAATTGAACAGCTTCTTTGATTAACTCTTCATTTGAGCCATTACCTGTCTCAAACTGCTCACGTAAACATTGCTCTAAATTTGTTCCAACAACGAGTCCAATTGTACGATCAAGTGCAGAACGGGATGCAGTTAACTGTGTAATAACATCTCGGCAATCTTTTCCCTCTTCCATCATGCGAAGCACACCACGAACTTGACCTTCAATACGTTTCAATCTATTTTTCATATCTTGATTATATTCCACTGTAGACCACCTCCGTAATTATAACTATATTATACATTACTTTGTAACTTTGTATAATATCATATACCCTTTAGGGTATATTGTAAAGTTTTTAATTTTAAGCCTATAATTTATACTTTCTAACCAGATAAAAATAGACCGAATCAACCATATGGCGGGTTTCGGCCTATCCTTATTCATTAATTTACGTTAATCGTTATTAATTCAGCTATATTTCTATCATTAATCACAATCGCCTTTTTCTCATTATTCGGCAGTAAAATTATATACTTCCCTTTTCTGGGAGTCTTCCAAATGAATTTTCCTTCTTGATTAGTCTTCCCTATCGAAATTACGATTTCTTTGCTAGGCCCAGGTGATTCATCTTTTATAAGCATAATTTCAAAATCTTTTATCGGTTGTTTCTCTTTATTCTGAACATAGAAAGTTATAGGATTACCAACCTTACTAGCATTCTCCTCATTATTTGCTATACAACTAGACATCAAGATTATGACCAATATACAAAACAAAATCCCAATATACTTACTATATTTATTCAGACCATTTTTTAATATTATTAAAAACATCGTCTGTTATCCGATTTCCAGCTGTAAGCACTGTATCTTTACTAATTAGTGCTCCTGTACACCCATAAATTTCTCCATTATTATACTGAGTTGCTACATGGACTATAGCGCTATACGGATATGAAGTTGTATCATTGACCCGTATTCGATCATCTATTCCTATAACAGAATAGGTAAGAATATTAGGTGAATAATTTAACTTAGTATTTTCCAATAAATATCCCCAATCTTCCCTACCATGTTTACGCCCTTCAAACGAAGGCGAAACAAGATCTTCTCCTCTTAGATCATTACTATACAAAGATTGTTCTTGAAAAAGTACTCTTTCTCCCTCATTCGAAACTGATGTCCAAGGTACATCTTCTGCATATACCTTCTGATTCACCCAAAATACCATATAAAAAAAGATAAAGAGAACACCAAAACTGTAAAGAGCCAATCTACATCTTATAGAAATAAAGCTATACACTTTAACTTACCTCCTATATAAATGATAGCGAACAATTGAGGATCCCCTTTATAAATTCTAATTTTTCTTTTCTTAAAAGTCAATATAATTAATAATGATTATCATTATTAATTATATTAACTTAACAAAACAATGAAATTATTTACATTCTTTACTTTGAGTTAAAAAAGCTTAGTTCTTCCAAGGATTCGGCTGTAAAGAAAAGGAGTTAGGTGGGAGATCAACTTCCCGTAAATGCCCAATTGGTGATGGCTAATACTCGGCGGGGGATACTATGACTAATACAATATATCTACTACAAAAAATTCATTTCATTTACGAAAGAAAGAATCAACCGTTTTATTATCCTACCTCCTATAATCTCTTTGTAAAACTATAATCCATCTCTCCACCTAAAGCTTCAGCTGTATCACCAGTTTCTCTAAAATCATGTGTATAAATTTGCTCAAATGAACCAAAATCTACTTGTTTATAAAATTCATAACAAGGGAATCCATCATGCTCTCCTTGAATATCGATACTACCATCCTTTTTAACACATACAGTTAATAAATAATCCACAGGAGGTGCATATATATTTAATGGATTACTTGCACTGGCACTCATTTTGAATTGGACACCATCAGAATTCCATGCAATATGAGTACACACAATATTTTCAGTACTCGCTTTTCCTGTTCTTTTATTCACAGAACCATCTGGATTTGTAATCTTCTCTGTCGTAATACCCGTGTTTGCATATGAAAACACTTCTTCTTTATAAAAATCTACTACTACCTCTTGCTCAACTCTAGAGCGCATAGTATTTACCGCACGTGGTGTAAATTCACGTGAATCACCTTCGAATTGGATTACTCTTCCTGTTTGTACATCCTTACTCGGTTCCGTCCAAGACATTGGAATAAATACACTGGCTCTAATTTTAAAGATATTCGTCATAAGAAACACCCCTGTAATTCTAATTTTATATACTGCATACTATTGAATAAAATAGACCACAATTTCAATCCTAGAACCAATAGCTTTCTCTTTTACGTTTGCTACTTCCTTCTAAAAAATAGCGCTATATTTATATCTAGATTTTCGTTTTAAAGCTATATTCCATTTCTCCAGCTAGTGCTGCTGGGGTATCATCCGTTTTCCTGAAATCATGTGTATATATTAATTCAAATGAACCAAAGTCGATTTGTTTATAAAATTCATAGCAAGGAAAACCATCCTGTAAACCTTCAACATGCACAGTACCACTATCATTAACTCGTATAGTCAAAAAATAATCAGCTGCAGGTGCTGCCGCGTTTAACGGATTACTTGCACTTGCTCTCATTTCAAATGAAACTTCATCTTCACTCCATACAATATTTGTACATGCAATGTTTTCTGTACTTGTTTCTCCTTTTTGATACTCAATTGAGCCATCTGGATTTGTAATTTTCACAGTAACGATACAAGCATCTGCATATGTGAAAATTTCTCTTTTATAAAAATCAACAACCACTTCTTGTTCTAATCTTGAACGCTTTGTGTTCACAGCGTATGGTGTAAATTCACGTGCATCTCCGGCATATTCAAACACTCTTCCCATCGCAGGATCCTGAATAGGTTTCAGCAAAGCATACGGTGCAAATACACTCCCTCTAATTTTAACGATATTAACCATGTGAAACCTCCATAATTCATTGATTTTATTTAGATAAATCATTATTTGTTCTATTACCATTATATAGTCAATTTGATTGACTATACCCTGTATAGTACAATAGATTCTACTTATAGTCAATTTAATTGACTATAAGCAAGGAGGTTATATACATGACTCATCAAACACTTAACGAACTAGATCTTACTTCACTTTTATCACTATCCTTCAGTACATTAATTACTGAACTACACGACAAATTAAGTGAATTGGGATTTGAAGATATTAGGCCAGCGCATGGTTTTATGTTCAAACGCATCCTTCCTAATGGAGCAACCGGTATAGAACTAGCTGAATCTTTAGGGGTTTCAAAACAAGCCATAAGTAAAATGGTAGATTCTCTTGAGAACAGTGGTTATGTCACGCGCCAAACGCATCCTACTGATAAAAGAGGTAAAATTGTTGTTTTAACCGAGCGTGGTTTAGCAGTAATGAAAGCAAAAGAAGAAATAGTAGCTGAAATAGAACAACGATGGATTGCAAACATAGGTGCAGAACGAATGCAAATGCTTAAAGAGGATTTAACAACATTCGTTACTAAAGAAAATACAGGAAAATTATCACCGAGCATACGACCTGTTTGGTAAACAAAAACTCCATATAAAAAACGAATCCATTTTGATTATTCTTTTTCAAAATGGATTCGTTTTTTACAGCTTTATTAAAATCATTGATTCCTTTAAATTTTGTTTTAAATATATGGGATACCCATATTTTATACATTATATAATTCCGTAACTCTCTGCACGATCAGCTCTGCCGTATTCTCCTCTGGCGGCATCAACAAATTTGTAACCGGCCCATACACAACAGGATTTAATTCCACTTCATACCCACCATATGCATACTCCTCTTTTGTCGGTAAGTAACCAATATATCCACTCGTATAGCCACCAAAGAAAGCTAGTTCATTTTGAACACTCTCTTTCATTTCTAAAGCGGTTTCTGAAAAAGGTTCCATCGGTATTCCAGAGAATATCCCATCATTAATTTGAAACAATTGAATTTCTAAATCAATACTTACTTGCTGAATGTTTCTCCTATGCTTTTCTAAAACGATAGTAAGCCATTCTTCAGTATTCACACCCCACTGCTTCTCAGCTAATTGGGCCATTCTTTTTATCTCTTCAATTTCTGGAATATCCTTTAATTTCATTTGCATCGTACTCGAAATAGTTCTTAGATTTACAATTGGTCTATATGTAACTGTTGGTAATATCGTTAACACATGTCCACTGAGTACGTAAGCCATTTGTTTTAATGCTTCCTGTGAACCACGATACTTCGCATTCACATTTCCAGTGGCACCTTGAACAATAATAACAGGACAGTTTACTATTTTCTCCAGAATCTCTCGCGTCATTCCAGGATAATCTGCTGATAATACATCGCTATCCCCTTTTAAAACATTCGGATGAGCAGTACAAAATACAATGACCCCAGCTAACTCCTTTGACTCAGCATTTCTCATTGCTAAAACACCAATTCTTTTATCTACAATACCCTCTATATTTATGCCCATCTTTGCTTTTCCATCAGGTGTCCTCTCTCTTCGGTTTACTCCAATATCACCTGTCGTAACATCCCACCCAACTTCACATGACCGCATATTATTATTCGCAGTAATAGCACCCTGCACTACATTATTTAGTAAAATCGTTTTATACGACTTTATTAAAGGATGATCACCGACTGTTTCCGGACCAGAATGAGTATGTGTATAAACGACAGTTATTTGCTCAAATGGTACATGAAGCTCACTAGCTACTCGTTCACGAATAATATTCGTATCTTCTACTAACATTCCAATGTTATCAATACTTATAAATACAGTCTTCACTTCATCTTTTTCAAATACAAAGATTGTCCCGTAAATGTGCTCTTCAATATTATTAATTCCTGTATCTCTATGGTATCCAATAAAATCAATACCTAAAGGCGGCGTAATATCCACCTGACATACCCCTACTTTGCTCACTTGAATCGCTCCATTTCTATATGTAACTCCCTTTCTTCAAGAATAGCATATTTACCATTTTCAAAATAAAAAGAACGGACAAGAAATTCTATGTCCGTTCTTTTCATCACACATACTTCCGATGCACCATCTTCCCATCATAAGAAAACACAACGCCCTTACTCTCCACCATCGACTCCATATGCACTGTTCTTCCCCATAGCTGATGAAGATACGGTAATACTTTTTCTAAGTATTTTAAATCTAACTCAATTCCTTCATAGCTATGTTTAATGTACAATTCCCCATTCTTTAAGTAGTCTCCATCTTCTACTACTAAGTACGGGAAACCTCCATTTGTGCGCATATTTACGAGTTGATCGCGTACATGCTCCCATTCTTTATCAATTACTTTATATTCTTTTCCTTGGCGCTGGAATAAGTACATATCTTCTCTCATTACAAGTTTTTTATTTAAATAGTTTCTTAGGAACGATACATCCCATTCAATTTCCCGTACTTCAAAGATTTTGTCACGACCAGAACCAGGTTTCACACCGCGTCGTTTCATTTCTTCTGTCGGGTTGTTATAGCGCTCTTCAATATCTTCGAACATTTTAATACCGAGGTAGTATGGATTAATACTTGTTTTTGATGGCTGTACGACACCTGCATTTAATTTCGCAAATTCAATTGCTTCACCAGATGTTAAATCCATTTCACGAAGTATGCGTTGATGCCAGAAGGAAGCCCAACCTTCATTCATAATCTTCGTTTCAAGCTGTGGCCAGAAGTATAACATTTCTTCACGCATCATCGTTAATATGTCGCGCTGCCACTCTTCTAGCTCACGGCCATATTCTTCAATAAAGAGGAGTAAATCTTTTTCTGGCTGCGGTGGGATTTTCTTCTTTTTATGCAGATTAGGTCGTTCTCTCTTTTTGTTTCGATCATCTAAATTCCATAAATCATCGTACTGTGATATCTTTTTCTTTTCTACATCCTCTTCTAAATCTTCAATACTCCATGCAAGTTTCGGACGCATAAGCGATGGATCAATATGTTCTTGAATGGCAAGTACGGCATCTAAAAATGTTTCTACCTCTTCTCTTCCATACTTATGTTCATACGCCTTCACACGATCTGCTGTCGCTGCCATACTCTCCACCATATCGCGTTTCGTATTAGAAAAACGAATATTATTTTTGAAGAAATCACAATGTGCTAAAACGTGCGCCACGATTAATTTATTTTGAATTAAAGAATTCGTATCTAATAAAAAGGCGTAACATGGATTAGAGTTAATAACGAGTTCATAAATTTTACTAAGTCCTAAATCGTATTGTAATTTCATTCTGAAAAATTGCTTTCCAAAACTCCAATGCGAAAACCTCGTCGGCATCCCATATGCACCAAATGTATAGATAATTTCCGCTGGACATACTTCATAGCGCATCGGATAAAAATCAAGACCAAATCCAGTCGCAATTTCCGTAATTTCAGCAATCGCATATTGTAGTGCTTTATCATCACTTGCTCTCATTATTTTCCCTCCTTACACTTTCCCTTAAGAAAGTGTATGATGAGGAACAAGCTTTCATGAGGATTGATTGCATAATAAAAAGACACCCTCTAAAAAAACGAGAATGCCTCTTTCTAATTAACCTTCAATGATCTCCATCTTCTCCGTAATCGGTGTACGAGCTTTTCCTTCTGGTGCTTTATCGAAATAGCCGATATGAAGAATTCCAATGATGCGCTGGCCTCGTGTTAAACCGATTCCTTCTATAAATAGTGGATTGTAGTTTAATCCACCTGATTTCCAAACGCACCCTAAGCCGCGTTCCCAAGCAAGTAATTGGAAGTTTTGCATAAATGCACATGTTGCAGCGTAATCTTCGTCACGTTGAATTTGACGCGGATCTTCATTAATGTAAACAACGATTTGTGCAGGTGTGCTTAAGAAACGATCAGATAAAATTTTGCCGCGTTTCGCTCTTTCTTCTTCTGTGAAAGAGTTTAGTACTGCGTCCACTAATTTCTGACGGCCTTCTCCAATGTATAATTTACAATTCCATGGTTCACGGTGTTTATGATTCGGTGCCCATGTTGCGTCGTTTAATAGTTCAATTAATAGCTCTTTTTCTACTGCTTTATCTGTAAATGTACGAACAGAACGTCTTTCTTTAATAACGTTTGCGATGGAAGTATATGTAGTCATATTTTTCTCTCCCTTATTTTTATCTATATGTATAAATCCGTCATTGATATTGATTTTCAATTTCGATTATAACCTAGTTTTTCACTATTAATCAATGTTTTATGTTGGAAAACCATGAAAAACTTCTTTTTATACTGTGAATAAAAAAACTTAACTTGTTCACAAGTTTTTCACATTTTATGGAAATGATATGTGTAAGTTTTCCACATTATCCATCTAGGAGGAGTTTATATGTACAAGAAAATCGCAGTAAGTATGACTATGGCAGCATTATTGTGCGGGATATCTGTCTTTCCTGCTTCCGCTGCCACGCCAAAAGAAGTAACAATGCACCATCATAAGCCTATTTCAGAAGAAGAAATGCAGTCGCTCGAAAAACTCGGCTATAATAAACATGAAATTTGGAAAGCTGCCCACATTGCAAGAATAAGTAAAAAAGAAATTAAGGACGTTTTAGCTTACTATAAGCAAAATAAATCTTGGGAGAAAACAGCCGAGCATTTCGGTGTAGACCCAAGTAAATTGAAAAAGCATCATATGAATAAAGAAACGAAAAAAGCACTACTGCAAAAATTAGCAAATATGCAAAAGTCCACACCAGATGGACTGAAACAAAAAATGAAAGAATATAACATCGGCTTACGCCAACTTACCGTGTTAACAATCATCTCTCAAAAAAGTAATACCCCTCTTGACGATGTACTAAAAATGAAAAAAGATGGGATGGATATTAAACAAATTGCGGAAAAATTAAATGTTAAAAAAGAAGATATACGGGCAGAAATGATTAAATTAGTGAAGTCTATTAAAGAAAAGAAAACAAATTAGCCTGTCAAAAAGGAAGAGATATTCAATACTCTTCCTTTTCTTTATCCCGCTATTTGTGGGTAGTAAAACTCCCACCTCAAAATTCGGCTGGAGCAAAGAAGTTAGGTGGGAGTCGTGCTGCCCGTAAAATCCAGATTATTAGCCTTCACTTTATGAACTTTCAATTTTCAAGTATAAATTCCCGTCTTTCCCAAAAACTAACACAAGTAAATGATGTGTGTAAGGGGTGAGGAAATGTTCCGTGTATCATCTAAAAAGAAGAAAAAAGCACTCTGTTCTATTCCGGAGTTTATCCACACTATGAAAGAATCCAGTGATTTCGTGTCTTATAACGTAGTAGACGATGGAACATTGTGTTTGTTTTATTATAAATCTACAGCTGAATCACTCCTCATTAATCGATTCATTTTAACACCTATTAAAAGAGAATTAGATCACATTGAAAATATAAGTGATATAGCAAATATCGTAACACTCGAGGACATCATCACCGCCCCTTCTATTGATGATATTCGTGAAAAATTATTAAGTGGGTATGTACTTATTCAGCTAAAAAATGATTCTCACTCAGCAGAATATGCACTTATTCGTGCTGAAAGTTCGGTTTTAGGTACACGGTTATATAACGATACAGAGAATGAATATAGTGTCATCGGTCCAAAAGTAGGCTTCGTTGAGAATATCGATACAAATATACACTTACTTCGGCGAAATATCGTAACAGAACAATTAGTTTTCAAAGAAGTTATAGTTGGTTCTATATCAAAAACAAAGGTCGTAGTTGCTTACATCGAAGGCATTACAAATGATCAGCACGTCAATACTGCAATGCAGCGCCTACAAGGCATTGACTTTGATGTTCCTTTCGATGCGACTATGATCGAACAATTTATTAGCGATAATAGTAACTCTCCCTTCCCTGTTTTACTACCTACAGAGCGCTTAGATCGTTCTGTTTATGCACTCATTAATGGCGGTGTTGTCATTTTAACAGATGGTTCACCCTATGCATTAGCTGGACCGGCGACATTACTCGATTTCTTCGTATCTCCAGAAGATTATTATTTACCATGGATAGCAGGCTCCTTTCTTCGAATGGTTCGCTTTTTCGGAGCAGCATTCTCGCTATTTTCATCAGCTATTTATACAGCTGTATTAACGTATCACTATCAAATGATTCCTGCGGATTTACTAGGTCCGATTATTTTTTCAAGAGCTAATGTACCCTTTCCGCCCATTTTAGAAGCACTTTTTTTAGAAATCACAATCGAATTGCTCCGTGAAGCTGGAGCACGATTACCTACAAAAGTTGGACAAACAATCGGCATCGTTGGCGGGATTGTAATTGGCCAAGCATCTGTTCAGGCTGCTTTAACGAGTACCATTTTATTAATTGCAGTTGCTTTATCAGCACTCGCTTCTTTTACAACACCAACTGTAAAAATGTCTTCTACTATCCGGATACTACGATTTCCACTTATTCTTTTAGCTGGTGCATTTGGGGGCTTAGGTCTCATTGTAGGATTCGTACTCATATTAGCTCATTTAATTCGCTTAAAATCACTTGGATCACCTTATTTATTACCTCTATATCCATTTCGCGGTTTAGGAACGGCAGAAGGTCTCTTTCGCTTGCCATTTAGTCAAACTGCAGGACGTGCCTCTTTTCTAAGACCAAAAAAGAAATGGCGCTATGATCCAAACAAAGCGAAAGAAAAACATGATGGTGAAGAGAAATGAAAAATACTTTATTATGCTTTTCCATTATCATTTTAATTTTCCAATCCGGCTGTACACAACCGAATATAGTAGACACACAGCGAATGATTCATATAGGTGGATTTGATATAACGAAAGATAAAAAATTTCGCGGGACAATCTTATATCCCGATTACACAAAAGGCGTTCAATCAAAACCAGAAACTCAGTCAACTACCGCAGATACAATTGAAACAATTTCTTCACTTCTAAACGCCAAATCACCACATACGATCGCTGTAGGTCAAATGCGTGTTGTCCTATTTGGAAAATCATTTGGTGAACGTGGAATTGGGGATGTTATTAACAACTTACAACGTGATCCTAATATTGGCCGAGATGTGCAACTAGCGCTTGTAGATGGTTCAACAGAAGAATTACTTAAACATGTCAAAACGAATGGATCGCTATATCTATCTGATTTACTGGAGCAAAATATAGAAACCGAGACAATCCCTCGGACAGCTTTAAATATTTTTTTATATAACTTTTATTCATCTGGATGCGATCCATTTCTTCCTTATATTAAAGTTGATGAAGACAAGTCTGCTTCCATTAAAGGAATTGCTTTTTTAAAAAAGGATAAAGTGGTTATGTACACAGATAAAAAAGGATCTTTTTTATTAAAACTACTCATTAATCCAACTAAAAATGGTCGTTACGAAGTTCCGATACGTCAAGGTAAGCATAAAGGATTGATCGCTACTCAAAACTTATCCGGGAAAAGTTTTTGTTCTCTTTCCCAAAACGGTGACATTCCGAAAGTTAACATCCACTTAAAGTTAAACGGACTTATAAAAAATGCTCCCGACTGGCTCGATTTAGCAAAGCACGAAAATATAACTTACGTAAAAAAACATGTAGAAAAAACGCTTGAGAAGCATTTAAACGAATTAATAAAACAATTCCAAGAAAAAGAAATCGATCCGATAGGTATACAAGAAGAAATTCGTAGTCATTCAAGAAAATGGACTATAAAACAAATTCAAGAAATGTACCCTAATGTAGACGTTGCTGTTCATGTGCAAATCAATGTCGTGCAATCTGGTATCGGAGAATAGTGAGGTGCTGTAATGGCTGGACAAGATAAAACACATACTGTTTCCCCTTATTTCACATTTCTTCTATTACACTCCCTTCAAATTGGAGTAGGTGTGTTAGGATACCAAAGGATTATTGCGCAATATGCCGGTTATGATTCTTGGATTTCTCTTATTGTTGCGGGCATTGCAACTCATATCGTGCTATTTTGCATGCTTAAAATGTTAGAAAAAGATAATGATTTAATGAATATTCATACGACATGTTTCGGAAAGTGGATTGGAACATTTTTGTCCGTATGCTTTGCTGCATACCTTCTATTATTTTGCCTTACTGTCCTTCGTACATATATTGAAGTCATTCAAGTTTGGGTCTTCCCTACAATTAAACCGTGGAAATTAACTTTATTATTTTTACTTGTGACTTACTACGTAATTAAAGGTGGTTTTCGCTCTGTAACAGGAATATGTTTTTGGGGCGTCGTAATACCGATTTTCGTCCTATTTTTCTTAGTTTTCCCAATGAAATACGCGCATGTCCGTAACATTCTCCCAATTCTAACTCATTCACCTTTAGAAATTCTAACTGCAGCGAAATCATCTGCATTAGAATTTCTTGGATTTGAAGCAATTCTTGTTTTTTATCCATTTATAAAAAAAGAAAAATCATTAAATAAATGGGCGCACGGTGGTATTGCTTTTACAACAATTCTATACGTAATACTAGCCATTGTTTCCCTTATGTACTATAGCCAAGGACAACTACATCATACAATTTGGCCAACATTAACAATGCTAAAAATCATAAAGATTCCTTTTATCCAAAGGTTTGAGTACATCATTATTTTCATGTGGTATCTTATTATTTTACCTAATCTTTGTTTAACAATTTGGTCTTCTTGTTGCATTAGTAAAAGGTCTTTTCACGTACCATTTAAAATTACACTTCCATTTTTTATTGCAGCTATATTTATTTCATCCTTATTTTTCACAAACCGTGAAAGTATCAATACATTAAATACAGTACTGTCTCAAGCTGGTTTATATATTGTATACGCTTATATCCCAATTTTATTTCTATTCCATTCACTACGATGGCGCTTCAAAAATCAGTCGAAAAAATCTTCACCCGACACACCATGATATTTGATACAATTTGATTAATACATTTGTAAAGGGGACAAGCGAATGAAAAAGTATGTATTTTCTTTACTTGCAGTACTGAGCCTAATTCTTGTTGGATGCGGGAGTACTAGTACAAATGACAAAAAATCTTCTGAATCAAAAGAAGAGCATGACCACGCATCACATACTCAGCAAGCTGATATTCAAGAAAAGACAAAAGGAGTCGACACACTCCCTACCTTCCTAGACAAGCTTGATCCGCAAATGAAAGATATCTACACTGTCGCTGGACAAAATGCAGAGCTATTAGATTGGATTCCATGTTACTGCGGTTGCGGTGAGAGTGTAGGACATAAAAACAATAAAAACTGCTTTATTCGTGAAATTAAAAAGAATGGTGAAGTTGTTTGGGATTCCCACGCAACAACTTGTGTCAACTGTCTAGAAATCGCGGTTGAATCGGCTTCCATGAAACAAAAAGGAAAATCAACGCTCGAAATTCGTAACTATATCGACAATAAATACAAAGAAGGGTATGGCAAGCCAACACCTACGCCAATGCCAAAAGCATAAAAACGAGGAAATCCCTCCTTTTTCTCTTTTCATTCACCTTTTTTCTTAACAAATTCTTTCAAGTGTATTTCTCCTTACTTGTCACACACTATATATAACTCCTCGGTAAGGAGGGTACACAGTGCAAACATATAACGACTATGATAAAGCTCTCTATTACACGTATTGCTGTAATTGGGATAAATTACTCGTTCTCATGGTTCAAACGAACGATCAATTATTTTCTAAGCGTATTGAGCATTTTTTACACGCTTATCAATACAGTAAAGAACTACCAGAAGTTGATAAACAATTGCAGCTCCTATTTCAATATATTGACCACGCATCCCAAAAGTCACATGTAGAAGAAGTAGAGCAAATTCAAATGTAAAATATAGCGCTATTCTCTTTATGAGAATAGCGCTTTTTTAAAATGTTTATATCAATAAAAGTTTCTCCTTATAAAACTTTTATTGATAAACATATTTTTTCTTTCTTTTCCCTACCACTTCATACTATAATTTAGTATGTAACTATTATAAGTGAGGTATAAAATATGGGACGAGAAAAAAAGCAAGAGTATGCTTTATTTGCTGCATGGGGAGCTTCGTTTATTGCTACATTAGGAAGTCTATACTTTTCCGAAATTATGAAATTTGAGCCTTGTGTCCTTTGTTGGTATCAACGTATTTTTATGTATCCATTTGTTTTATGGCTCGGTATCGCTGTAGTAAAGAAAGACTATCGCATTGCAAGTTATTCTTTACCAATCGCAAGTATTGGTGCTTGTATTTCTTTATATCACTATGCAATTCAAAAAATCGCAGCATTTTCAGCTGCTGGGGCAGCTTGCGGCCGCGTACCTTGTACGGGAGAATACATAAACTGGTTCGGCTTTGTGACAATCCCGTTTTTAGCACTTATCGGCTTTATCACAATCGCTGTTTGTAGCTTCATCGTAATTAAAAACAAATAAGGAGATGAAAGAATGAAAAAAATGCTTATATTTGGCGGTATTATTATCGCCTTGTTTGCAGCAATTTTCGCTGTAACACAAATGGAAGAAAAAAATGCTTCAACAAGCCAAAAAATTGATAATGCTACTGATAGTAAGACAAATGGCCCTGACTACTATACAAATAAAATCTCTCTTTCAGATCTCCAAAAGAATTTAAAAGAGGAAAAAGAAGAAACAGTATACTTTTATCAAACATCTTGCGTTCATTGTCAAAAGCTATCTCCTATCGTAGTACCAATGGCTAAAGACTTGAATGTTGATATGAAAGTTATGGATATTGAAAAATTAGATGCTCCTTGGGATGAATATAAAATTAAAGGAACTCCAACAATCATTCATTTTAAAGATGGTAAAGAAGTGAGCCGTATTAGCGGCGAACAACCGGAAGACAAATTAAAAGAGTGGCTTGAGCAAACGAAAAAATAATAAGAAAAGGAAACTCCTTCTATACATGAAATGCGTGTAAACTCCCACACTAATGTATAAGGAGGGGGTTTTATGCCAGAAGTGAAATGCTCTGTTTCCAATTGCTCATTTTGGGGACAAGGTAACCTTTGTCAAGCAAGTGCAATCGTTGTTCAACCTGATGCACAAGAAGCAGGTCAAATTGAAAACAGTTCATATACAAACGCTACTTTAACAAACGAGACGCTTGAAAGTTCTGTAACAACGAGTGTAGAAACGTGTTGTCATACATTTAAACCGAAATATTAAACGTAAAAGCATACGATTAGTCGTATGCTTTTTTACATTCCTCTCCAAACATCATGCATCATAAAAAAGTACAAAATAACGAGAAGGACCGTCCCGCATAAAGTAATGCGTCGATATACACTCTTCTCCCCTTCCCTCGCTTTAACAAATGCCCAAATAAATCCGACGAACAATATTAAATCAATATATGGAACATAAAAGGAAAAGACGAGTAACGCATATAAATACACGATAAATAAACAAGTCGTGATTAAGAAAATTTTAAATGCAAATTCACTTTTCATAATGTGACCGCCCCCCAGTCTGTACTGTATTATATTCAGCAAAACATAATAGTTGCTGTTTCAATTTTTTCATCTCACTATTTACAGGCGCGCGATTGGTATGAAATCATTAAAACCAACTAAACTTCATCACAAATAAGCTACCGTCTATTTACGGTAGCTATTACGGGACATTATATTTCCGTTTATATAGGTTACTTAAAATCGAATAAGGTAATTGTTCATAACGAATTTTTTCTCCTGTTTCATCTACAATATACAAATTGTTTCCTATATAATAGGTTCCATCTTTTCGTTTGGAATACACTGTGTATCTTTCATTTGGCAATACTGTTTTTACTTTCGTCAATTGTCCACTTGGTTCTTGCCAATATATATTTACACGATCTACTAACGTAAGCATTCCAATTTGTTCTTCTTCTACTTTACGACCATTCCAACTCACAACCCGATAACCAAGCTTATACGCTTCATATTCGGGACTCGTATGAAAACGAGAAATAATTACTTTCGTCTGTAATTGTACCCGGTCGTATAACCATTGTATGTCCCGATCGTGCATGCGAATACAACCATTCGACTCCCTGCTTCCAATCGTCCATTCCCGATTTGTTCCATGAATTGCATATTCCTTTTTATCTAGACCTAACCACCTCGTACCGAGAGGGTTATTCGGAGCACCCCCAGCTATTTTTTTACGATGGTATTCTTTATTTTTATATTTAGTTATAATACAAAAATTACCCTCAGGCGTCGGGGTCCTGTCTCTTCCTGTCGTTATCGGAAATGTCTTAGTATAGTTTCCATCTTCAAAAAAAGACAGCTGATTCGTCGTAAGGTTAACTAATATTAAATGATCTGTATTAGCAAAAACGCTAGCTGGCAGGCAGAAAAATAGGATTACGATAAACCATACTTTCTTCATCTAAATCCTCCCTAGCACTAACATCATAATAAAGTGAAATTTTACTCGGTGGGAGGGTTTGTCCATCCCCTACTGAATATTAGCCTTCACCAATCGGGCATTTACGGGCAGGTATCTCCCACCTAACTTCCTTGCATTCGCCGAATTTTGAGGTAGGAATCTTACTGCCCGCAAATAGCGGGATAAAGTGAAACTTTAATCAGTGGGGGTTTTGTCCATCCCCCACTGATTATTAGCCTTCACCAATCGGGCATTTACGGGCAGTTAATCTCCCACCTAACTTCTGTGCTCCACCTGAATTTTGAGGTGGAATTTTACTGCCCGTTAATGCGGGATAAATGCAATTAGCTTTACTTTGCTCTTATAAATGAAAACTATCCATTCACAATTACTCCACCATTTACATGCATCATTTGCCCTGTCACATATGCCGAATCACTAGACGCTAAATATACATATGCAGGCGCTAATTCATACGGCTGACCAGGCCTTTGCATAGGAACATTACTCCCAAACTGTGATACTTTTTTCTCATCAAAACTGGATGGAATAAGCGGTGTCCAAATTGGGCCTGGTGCAACACCATTTACACGAATTCCTTTTTGTACTAACGACTGAGATAACGATCTTGTAAAAGCGACAATTGCTCCTTTCGTTGCAGAATAGTCGATCAACGTTTCATTTCCTTCATACGCAACGATAGATGCCGTGTTTATAATTACATCCCCTTGCTTTAAATGAGAGAGTGCTGCTTTTGTAACATGAAAATAAGAAAAAATATTAATACGGAACGTTTTTTCTAGCTGTTCCGCTGTAATATACTCTAGTCCTTGCTGCGGATATTGCTGTGCGACGTTATTCACAAGAACATTTAGCCCCCCTAGCTGCTGGGCGGTCTCTTCTACAATCTCTTTACAATGTTGTTCATTACTCAAATCTCCCGGCAATAATACACAATTCACGCCTTCTTTTTCCACAAGTTGTTTCGTCTCAGTTGCATCTTCGTCCTCATCTAAATAAGCAATCGCAATATTTGCTCCCTCTTTTGCAAAAGCGATAGAAACAGCTCTTCCAATCCCGCTATCTCCTCCTGTAATTAATACATTCTTTCCTTTTAACTTTTCACTTCCTTTATAACTTGGATCTTCAAACTTTGGAAGAGGATTCATTAACGATTCAATACCAGGTTGTTTATTTTGATGTTGTGCTGGCATTGTTAAAAAGTTTTTTTGCTGCGGCATAACTTCCTTCAACTCCTTTCCCCTTATAATGCGCACAATAAAAAAAACTACTTACACATTAAAGAACCGCAATTCACACACAGTTTTACGATTAATATTCGAATTTACGACATAAAATATGAGTTGTTCTAAAGTTTTTATGCAAAACTATTGCAAAATAGTTAAAAAACGAATATTATATATAACTGTTGTGAAAATTATTCGTAAAAAGAAAGGATGTTTATATGTTTAACCTTTCAAAACATAAAACTTCTATTAAAACTGAAATTATGGCAGGTATTATTACCTTTTTAACAATGGCATATATCATTGTCGTAAACCCTGTCATCCTTGGGGATGCAGGTGTTCCGTTTGAACAAGCATTTACAGCTACAATTATCGCTGCTGTTGTCGGAACATTATTTATGGCGATCTTTACTAATTTACCAATCGCAATTGCACCAGGTATGGGATTAAATGCTTACTTCTCTTATTCTGTTGTAAAAGCCCATGAAGGCATGACTTTCGCAATTGCATTCTCTGCTGTATTCGTAGCAGGTATGATTTTAATTTTGTTATCATTCACATCTTTCCGTACGAAATTAATGGAAGTAATTCCTGAGAACTTAAAACATGCACTTACTGCTGGTATCGGTCTTTTTATTGCTTTTATCGGTTTGCGCTTAACGGGAATTGTTACAAAAAATGATGCAAACTTAGTTGGGCTTGGCGATCTTCACTCTGCTCCAGTTCTACTAGCATTAGCTGGCCTTGGAATTACAATTATCCTTATGTCTTTAAATATAAACGGGGCACTATTTATCGGAATGTTATTAACTGGTATTATCGCTTACTTCACAGGTCAATTAACATTTTCAAGCGGCGTTACATCAATGCCTGGATTACCAGAAGGAATTATCGTTTCAAATCCAATTACTGCTGTATCTGATGTAATTAACTACGGATTATACGGCGTTGTGTTCTCATTCTTCCTTGTTACACTATTCGATACAACAGGTACACTACTTGGCGTTGCACAACAAGGTGGATTTATGAAAGATGGAAAGCTTCCAAAAGCAGGACGAGCTCTTCTATCTGACTCATTCTCAGCAACAATTGGAGCTATGTTCGGAACAACACCATCAACAGCTTACATTGAATCATCTGCTGGTGTTGCAGCCGGTGGTCGTACTGGTTTAACAACTGTTACAGTAGCTGTTCTATTTGCATTAGCAGCATTCTTCGGACCGTTAGTGAGCGCTGTTTCTGGCGTTTCAGCTATTACAGCACCATCACTAATTATCGTTGGTAGTCTTATGATGGGCTCAGTTCGCCACATCGATTGGGATACATTCGATGAAGCATTCCCAGCATTTTTAGTAATCTTAAGCATGCCACTTACATCAAGTATCTCAACAGGTATTGCACTTGGATTTATTTCATACCCACTTATGAAAGTTGCAAAAGGACAATTCCGTGCTGTTCACCCACTTGTGTATTTATTCGGGATCTTGTTCGCTTATCAATTAGTTTTCTTACCACATTAAAATCCCTCATAAAGAGGGATTTTTTATTTACAAAAAAACATTTGACAACAGCATACACTTATGGAATAATTCGAAATAGTTAAATATTCGATGTCTTATCAAGAGCAGGTGGAGGGATGAGCCCTACGAAGCCCGGCAACCGACCCATTTATGGGCACGGTGCTAATTCTTACAACACATTGTGTTGAAAGATAAGAGTAATATGATAAGACGTCTTTTCTATATGAAAAGACGTTTTTATTTTCACTCCCTCCTCTCTTTTCTTAATTTAGGAGGGATTTTTTTATGAAAAAATTATGTTCCACCGTACTCATTATTCTCTTACTCGCATTAACAGCTTGCACAAATGAACAAGATGCTATCTCTTCACAAAAGCAACAAACGGTGAAGAAAGAAGCTACTACAGCAGCAAATCATTTACAAACAGAAATTCCAAGCCAAGTAAAAAACCCATTAAAAATCGCATTAATTATGCAAATGTCCATCGGAACTTTTTCCTCTCAATATATTGAGGGTGTCAAAAAACAAGTCGAGCTATTCGGCGGCAGTGTGCAAGTCTACAATTCTGATAATGATTTAGCAAAAATGGCAGCAAATCTAGATACTGCTATTAATTCAAAAGTTGATGGTATTTTAATTGATCACGGTCGCTCTGAAGCACTAAAACCCGGAGTAGAAAAAGCATTACAAGCGAATATTCCTGTAGTTGCATTTGATAACGACCTACGCTTACCAGGCGTAACGATTATTGATCAAGATGACTATAGTCTTGCATGGAAATCATTAAAAACGTTAGCGGAAGATCTGAATGGACAAGGGAATATCGCCGTCGTATGGGTTGGCGGATTTGCTCCAATGGAACGTCGCAATGTTATCATTGATGCTTTTTATAAACGTTATCCAAATATAAAAGAAGTTGCACGCTTTGGTACCGCTAGTAATAACACACCACTTGATACGCAAACACAAGTAGAGGCTTTACTAAAAAAATATCCGAAAAAAGGTTATTTACAAGCTATTTTCGCTTCGTGGGATGAGTTTGCTAAGGGGGCCGTCAAAGCACTCGAACAAGCTGGTCGTACAGATATAAAAGTATACAGCATTGACTTAAGTAATGAAGACTTACAACTCATGCAAAAAGAAAATTCACCTTGGACTGCTACGGCTGCAACCGATCCAGCTGAAGTCGGTAAAGTTCAAGTGCGTTTCTTATACAAGAAAATCGCTGGTGAACAAACGCCAGATATTTATTCACTAGAACCTTATTTAGTAAAGAAAAATAGTTTGCCACAAGAAAATATAACGATGGATCAATTATCAAAACATATAAACGGTTGGGGAGACTCGAAAGATGCATATTCACCTTGGATGAAAAAATTAGAGAAGGAGAAAAAATGATGACATTCTCTCTTCAAAACATTACACATTCTTATCACATCTCTACCCCTGTACTAGAAAATGTTTCTATTAACATACAAAAAGGAAAAGTTCACGCTTTACTAGGAATGAATGGTGCAGGAAAAAGTACTTTACTAAAAATAGCAACTGGTGAAATTCAACCAGTTGCTGGGAATATAAAACTTGATAATCAGTCTATTTCCTTTACTTCACCACGCGATGCAAAAAAGCATGGTATTTCTTTCGTAACACAAGAAGTGGATCACGGACTTATTCCTGGATTATCTGTATTAGAAAATGTACTAATCGATCATTTAGCAATGCAAAATAAAGCACTATTTTCAAAATCAAAATTAGTGGCACTCGCTAAACAATACTTGCAAGCTGTACAGGCCGACTTAAATATTCTTGAAGATGTTTCAAACTGCTCATTACATGAAAAACAATTACTTCTCATCGCAAGAGCTCTATCTAACAATACAAATTATCTTTTATTAGATGAGCCAACTTCTTCTCTTGGACCAAAAGAAGTCGAAACCTTTGGGAAACTATTAAAAGATTTAACATCAAAAGGAATTGGCATCATCCTGATTTCTCATCGTTTATCAGAGATTCGAAAATTTGCGGATGAAGTAACTGTTTTATATAAAGGTAAAGTTGCACTTTCTAAAGCCATTACAACGATTACGGATCAACAAATTGTTGAAGCAATGACTGGAAAACAACTTACACTTCCTATTAATACAACACCAAAACTCGGGAGCGAAGAAATATTGAAAGTACAAGAACTTCAATTACATAAAGACCATCCTCCGCTTTCTCTTACAGTACGAAAAGGAGAAACTGTTGTGATATACGGATTAATTGGAAGCGGAAAAACAACACTTGCTGAAACTTTATTTGGTGCCCGTCATACTTATCAAGCAGAAATCGACGGTCAAAATATAGCGATTAAAACACCGCGGGATGCGATTAAAGCGAAAATTGCACTTGTACCAGAAGAAAGAAGAAAACAAGGCGTATTTCTTTCGGAAGACATTATAAGTCACACAAATTTACACCAATCAGGTTGGAGACGAAAACAAACCGAATTAAATAATGCTACTGCGGCAATTACTACTTTCGGCATCTCACCAAATGATCCAAAAGCCTTTATTCATTCACTTAGCGGTGGAAATCAACAAAAAGTCTCGATTGCAAAGTGGAATGGATTCAAACCTAATCTATTTCTTTTGGACGAGCCAACTAAAGGTGTAGACGTCGCTGCGAAACAAGACATTTTTCAATCCATTCGCAACATTACAGATGGCGGAAATTCCGTAATTTATTTCACAGGAGAACAAGATGAAGCGCTACATATCGCCGATCGTATTCTCATACTAGCAAACGGCGAATTTGTAGGTGAGTACTTGCCGAATGACCTATCTCCTGAACAGCTTTTACATTTATCTGAAGGGAGCTTTTCCATTGAATCTCATTCATAAAACTAAGAAGTTATATTTACCTACCCATCTTTTTTATCAATTTAGCACGATTGCTATCATTATAGGTGTTACAATTTTTTTCTCTATCGCCAACGATTCTTTTTTAACCTACAACAATATTAGTGATATTTTACGTTCTATTTCTATTGTAACGTTACTCGCAATTGGCGTTACCTTTACATTAATTGTAGATGGATTTGATTTATCAGTCGGCTCTACCGCTAGTTTAGCCACAATTACCGCGGCTTCTTGTCTCGTTTTATATCGACAAGAACTAATAGTCACACTCCTTATTCCTATTCTTTGTGGACTATTAGTTGGATTATTAAATGCACTACTCGTTATCCGAATTAAACTACCAGATTTACTAGCTACATTAAGTATCATGTATATCGTGAATGGACTACACTTAACATTTTCAAAAGGATCTTCTATTTATGAAGGAATGTCTGGTGCCAAAGGACATTTTATTCCATCCTTTTTATTTATCGGTCAAGGTTCTGTGTTAGGAATTCCAGTCCCTGTCATTATCATGCTTATCGTCGTTTTAATTGCATATGTATTTTTAGAAAAAACAACGTACGGTCGTTTCTTTTATATGACAGGTGGGAATCGAGAAGCTGCTAGACTAGCTGGTATTCCTACTGATCGTTACCGTGTATATGCTTATATGATTAACGGTTTACTTGCCTCTATTGGCGGTATTATTTTATGTAGCCGCGTTGGAACAGGACAAGTTTCAGCTGGCGCCCCATTATTAATGGATGCAGTTGCAGCTGCCTATATCGGTTATGCAATGTTCGGTGCTAAGAAACCAAATGTCATCGGAACATTTCTTGGTTCCGTATTAATTGGAATCATATTAAACGGCCTTACAATGATGAACGTTCCTTATTATGCGCAAGATATCATTAAAGGCAGTATTTTAATTGCAGCTTTAGCCTTTTCATTTATTAAAAAGAAGCGTAAATAAAAAGTAGCGCGTCGAATTCCGATGCTCTACTTTTCTTTTGCAACAATCACACGAACTACTTTCAATGCAAGAAGCAAGAGGAAATTTGCTATTACCGTACTCCCTAGAAAGGCTGCAGAGAACTCCTTCTCCGCAGCCTAATTATTATTTTTGCAAAAACGCCTGTAAATCTGCAAATTGTCTCTTTGCATCTTCATAGCCTTGCTCATATAAACTTTGTAATTTAGCCGTATCCTTTTCCATACGATCTACTTGAAGCGGCACTTCTGGGCGAATAACAAATAAATTACCAGCTTGCTCTTCTTTTTCAATGTAGTGAAGTGTTTCATTATACACTTCATAACGATTCAGCATCGTATTTACAAGGTTTGGATACTTCTTATAAGCCTTTGCTGCAATCCAACCAAATTTTGATTTTTTCTTCGCGTAACCATGATTTCTCGTCAAAATAACGACTGATTTTTTAAATCCATCTTCCTGTGCTTTACGAACTGGAATCGGATCTGAAATCCCGCCATCTAACAATTGCTTACCTCGGTAGTTTACTGCCGGTGCAATGAAAGGTAATGAACTAGATGCTTGCAATAAATTTAGTGCATCATCATTCGTTCCCTCTTTTTCAAAATAAACAGACTGTCCTGTTTCACAATCAGTTGTTCCTACAAGGAAACGCTCTGGACTATTAAAGTATGTTTCAAAATCAAACGGTACATGCTTTTCTGGAATTTCATGAAAAATGAATTCCATATCAAATAGCTGACGTTTTTTCCACAAGTTTTTATACGATAAATACTGCGGATGTGATGCATAATCAATATTTACTGTTTTGTTTCTATTTCTTTGTCTGGAAAGATACGACGCTGCATGACAAGCACCAGCTGATACACCAATTACATATGGAAAATATAAATCTTGTTCCATAAAATATTCTAATATCCCGCCCGTATATACACCACGCATACCGCCGCCTTCTAATACTAACCCCGTATTTTCAAGCATGTTATTCTCTCCTCTTTATATATATTGACTCTTTAATTATTCACTATGTTAAGTATCTTTTTCTATTATATATGAGTTCTTTCAGAAATTATATTGAAAAGGCTTGAAATGGAGGGGTTTTTTCTTCCAATTATATTTCCAAATGACCAGAGACATCCTTTATAAACCTTTGAATAAAATCTTGCTCTTCTTTCGTATATCCATCTAAAAGTAACAGCCACTTTTCTTCAGCTTGTTTATGCAATTTTTCATGAGCTTTATATATTTCATTTCCTCTTTCCGTTAAGCGGAAGAAAATTTCTTTTTGATTATCTAACATTTGCATTTTCTCAACGAATTGCTTTTGAAACAACTTTGTACAAATTTTAGAGATTGCGCCTTTCGTCATTCCCATTTCTGTTGCAATAGCAGTTACATTCATCAGACCATTTTTTCCGATACACTCGATAACATGTAACTCAGATAAAGACATACCACTTACACCTGTCTCACGAAGAAACTTCTCATTATTTTCTTTCAAATGCTCTTCTTTTTTATGAAAAAGTGTACGAATATCCGAAAGTATTTCCATTTGTTTCGCTGTACGTTCCAATCCATTCGCCTCCTAAGTTTCCAAAGAAACAATTTAACTATATACCATTTTAAAATCATTTTTTCATCTTTACAAGTGAGAAAATCATGTTAAAATTAATTTAGTTTCCAAGGAAACCAAATGACAAGGAGGTTAACATTATGGAAAAAACCAAACTGAATTTCATTTTATATGTTGTCTGTATGAGTGCCTTACTCGGTTCCTTCGCTCAAAATATTTATACACCTATCTTGCCGATGATTCAAAATTCGTTTCATACTTCTCTTTATCTTATAAATTTAACCGTTTCACTTTTCACATTCGTTCTTGCGGTTATGCAGCTCATATACGGACCTTTAATTGATACAAAGGGAAGAAAATCTGTCCTTATCCCTAGTTTAATCATTAGTACAATCGGCTCAATTGGTTGTGCTTTCTCACCAAACATTTACTTATTTCTATTTTTTAGAGCTGTTCAAGCTATAGGAATAGCGGCTATACCTGTAGTTGCAGCAACGATTATCGGTGATTTATTTGAAGGAAAAGAACGCGGAGAAGCGATGAGCCTTTATCAAATGTTACTTGCTCTCGCACCTGCAATCGGTCCTCTCATAGGTGGCTATCTCGGCAGTATAAATGGCCACTTATCTGTATTTCTTTTTTTATCTACAATTGGCATCATCTTATTAATTATAAACATTTCACTACTTCCAGAAACAAAACCAAATGTAATTGAGAAATCTAAAGCAAAAAAGAATTACTGGCTTATCTTAAAAAATAAAACTGGATTTTCCATTACACTTATTGGCTTTATTCAATTTTGTATATATTTCTGTTTCCTCGTTTTTTTACCTAGCATATTAACAAATATATTTCATCTAAGCGCAAGCGAAATTGGTCTTATGTTTGTACCGATGTCCCTTTCTCTTATGTTAGGAAGCTATTGCTACAAATTTTTGCAAAAACATTTCACAACAAGGCTGGCTTTATTCATCACTAGTTTCTTCAACATTATATGTGTCACTTTATTCTCTTTCACATATAGCATCAATATCCCATCCGTAATTATCGTTACCTCTTTATACGGTTTTAGTATGGGACTTTCTATGCCGACTCACACTACTTTATTAACGGAAGAATTCGTACAAGAACGCGCAACTGCCATCGGTATGTACAACTTCATTCGCTATCTTGGTATGGGTACAGGGCCTATTGTAGGTGGGTTTCTTTTATTTAATCAAAATTACTTTTGGATTTTCTTCCTAGGGGCAATTATATTTCTACTTATAGTTTTACACGCAATGAAAATGCTACATTCCCATGCTGCACAAAGAGCTTAAGAGACCTATAGATGGTCTCTTAAGCTCTTTGATCAGCAACGATATGAATATCAATATACTTCGTTTGTCTCATAATTTCATTTACAATAGAACCTTTTCGTATTTCTTCCCACCGTGTTCTCGCCGATTGCCCAAGTAAAACTTGTGTCACCTGTAGTCTTTTTGCAACTTCAATAATAACATCAGCGGGCTTTCTTCCCTTTGCTTCTTCTAATACAAAGCTCGCATCAAATTGATTCGTTAGCGATTTCCATTCTTCAATCGTCTGCTTTTTGCCTGCTGAAATAGAATCTATATTTTCTCTTTCAACGTTTAACACATACAATTCAGCATTTAGCCGATCAGCCATGCGCCAACCTCTCCGTATTAATTTCTCTGCTGTTGAACTGTATTGTACACAAACGAGAATTTTTTCTTTCACACCTATCGGTTCTATTACTGTTTGGCTAATTTTCTCATCCATATCATCTGCAACTTCTCGAAGTGATAACTCTCTTAATGCCCCTAAATTATTTATCGTAAAGAAGTTTTGTAAGCTTTGTTGAATTTTTTCTTCCTTATATATCTTTCCATCTATTAATCTCTTTCGGAGTACCTCAGGTGTTGCATCAACAAGCTGAATTTCATTTGCTTTTTGTAAAATAAAGTCTGGAATACGCTCTCGTACTTTGACATTCGTAATTTGAGCTACAATATCATGAACGCTTTCTAAATGTTGAATATTAAACGCTGATAATACAGATATACCGGCATCTAACAATTCCTGCACATCCATGTAACGTTTCTTATTTTTCGACCCGGGAATATTACTATGCGCAAGTTCATCCACAACAACAATTTGTGGTGCCCGCTTTATAATTCCTTCTACATCAAGTTCATAAAATACTTTCCCTTTATAATCTATTTCTTTTAAAGGAACTTTTTCTAAATCAGCAATTGCTTCTTCCGTCTCTTTTCTACCGTGTGTTTCAATTAAACCAACTACAATATCAATACCGTCTTTTTTCATCTCTCTTGCATCAAATAGCATTTTATAACTTTTCCCAACTCCAGGTGCAGCCCCTACGTATAGCTTTAACTTTCCGCGATTTTGCTGACGAATGTATTCTAAATACTCTTCTGGTGTTCGCCTTTGAAACGTCGGTTTATAGTCATCCGCATACAAAACACTCACAACCTTTCTTTCGAAACAACACTACCTCAATCCGTTAGATTGAGGTAGCACTGTTACTATTTCATTAATTTCTGTAATTCTAAATTTAACTTTAAGACGTTCACGCGATCTTCTCCAAACAAGCCGAGTGCAGCACCTTCCGTTTGATCCTTAATCAGTTGATTCAGCTTTTCTTTCGGAATATTCGTTAATTTCGAGATGCGATCTACCTGCACAGAAGCCGCTTTTGGACTAATGTCAGGATCAAGCCCTGAACCCGAATTCGTCACTAAATCTATCGGTACTTCTGTAACTGGAACGGCCCGGTTTTGTTTCTTCCAGTCTTCAATACTTTTCTCAACTCGTTTTGCTAAATCTGGATCAGACGGCGCATAGTTATTTGAACCAGATGCTTCTGCTTTATATTCTATACTAGAAACACGTCCATGAAAATAACGTGGATCTGTGAAATTTTGACCGATTAATTTTGAACCAACTACTTCATCCTTATCATTATATATAAGACTTCCATCCGCATTATCCTTCATTACCGCTTGCGCAATACCAGTTACAATAAGCGGGTATACAAGGCCGCACAAGACTAAGAACGTAAAAGTAATACGAATAATTGGTGAAAGTATACTTTGTTTTTCCGCCATCTTTTTTCCCCTCTTCCTTATATGAACAAGCCGACAATCATATCAATTACTTTAATTCCAATGAATGGAACGATCACTCCGCCAAGCCCGTAAATGAGTAAGTTTCTGCTAAGCAATGCATTAGAACTCATTGGTTTATATGCGATACCTTTCATCGCTAGCGGAATAAGTAACGGAATAATAACCGCATTAAATATTAATGCTGATAAGATTGCTGAAAGCGGTGATGTTAATTTCATAATGTTTAATGCTTCCATTTGCGGAATCGCAAGTGTAAACATTGCTGGAATGATTGCAAAATATTTTGCAATATCATTCGCAATACTAAACGTCGTTAACGCACCTCGTGTCATTAACAATTGCTTACCGATTCCTACAACCTCAATAATTTTAGTTGGATTCGAATCTAAATCGATCATATTTGCTGCTTCTTTCGCAGCTGTCGTACCACTATTCATCGCTAACCCAACGTCAGCTTGCGCTAATGCCGGGGCATCATTTGTACCATCACCTGTCATCGCTACAAGTTTACCTTTATCTTGCTCTGCTTTAATAACTGCAATTTTATCTTCTGGTTTACACTCGGCAACGAATTCATCTACCCCTGCTTCTTTTGCAATTGTTGCTGCTGTTAATGGGTTATCCCCTGTACACATAACCGTTTTAATTCCCATTTGGCGCAATTGTTCAAAACGCTCACGCATACCAGGTTTTACTGTATCCTTTAAATAAATTAAACCGTAAATACGATCATCCACTGCAACTACAAGTGGTGTTCCACCCTCTTTTGAAATTAAATCTGCTTTTTGATTCACATCTTTCGGAATCGTTCCGCCTTTTGATTGAACCCATTCAATAACGGCACCAACAGCACCTTTTCTTACTTTCGTTCCATCCTGTAAATCAACACCACTCATTCTCGTTTCTGCTTTAAACGGAACAAATTCACCTTGTTCTGCAAGTTCTTTATTATATGATATAGATTTCGTTTGTACATATTCTATAACTGATCGACCTTCTGGTGTTTCGTCTAAAACTGAGCTAATCGCAGCCCATTTTCCTACTTGCTCAATCGTTTCATTTCCTACAGGGAGTAGTGTATGTGCCATCCGGTTCCCGAAAGTGATCGTACCCGTTTTATCTAAAATAATTGTATTAATATCACCCGCAGCTTCTACTGCTTTCCCTGACATTGCTAATACATTGAACTTTGTTACGCGGTCCATCCCAGCAATACCAATTGCCGATAATAACCCACCAATTGTCGTTGGAATTAGACAAACTAACAATGCAACAAGTACAGCTGTATCAATTTGAAACCCTA
This sequence comes from Bacillus sp. RC242, assembly GCF_044908245.1. Taxonomy (NCBI): domain Bacteria; kingdom Bacillati; phylum Bacillota; class Bacilli; order Caryophanales; family Bacillaceae; genus Bacillus; species Bacillus sp. RC242. The sequence continues at coordinate 17,583 of NZ_JBIYCZ010000016.1, read as the reverse complement.
AATAATTTGTAAAAATCGGCAACGTCACAACAACGATTAAGAAAATAAGAGTTAAGCTCGTTAATACTGTATTTAAAGCAATCTCATTCGGCGTTTTTTGACGAGCAGCTCCTTCTACTAAAGAAATCATTTTATCAATAAATGATTCACCAGGATTACTCGTAATCACAATCGTAATCTCGTCACTTACGACCATCGTTCCGCCTGTTACTGAACAAAAATCGCCACCTGCTTCTTTTATAACAGGAGCTGATTCCCCTGTAATTGCTGATTCATCTACAGACGCTAATCCTTTAATTACTTCACCATCATTCGGAATCATTTCCCCTTGTTTTACAATAACAACGTCACCTTTTCTCAGCTCAGTTGCTGAAACTTGAACAATGTCTCCATTTTCTTTTACAACATTTGCAAACACATCTTTCTTCGATTGTTTTAAAGAATCAGCTTGCGCTTTACCACGCCCTTCAGCTAAAGCTTCTGCAAAGTTAGCAAATAAAACTGTAAATAATAGAATGAGAGAAACTGTTATATTAAACCACCCTGGTACACTACTAGAACTACTTGGAAGAAAGGATAAAATTAACGTAATGATAAATCCAATTTCCACAACGAACATAATCGGATTCTTTATCATTACTTTCGGATTCAATTTCGCAAAGGATTGTTTCATCGCATGTGTCACGATATCACGATCCATCGTTTTCGCTTGTCTAACCTCATCTTCTACAGCATGTATTTGTGACTGATCTACTTGTTTTTCTTTTACTACTACCGGTCTCATCATTTACCCTCCATTACTTCAATGTAAGAAATTCTGCAATTGGGCCGAGTACTAACATCGGGAAGAATGTTAACGCACCAACAATTACAATTGTTCCGATAAATATCCCTCCAAATAAACCATTATCTGTACGGAACGTTCCGACTGTTTCTGGTACTACCGTCTTCTCTTTCAGTGAAGCTGCAACAGCTAGCATCGTAATTAAACTGAAATAGCGTCCTAAAAACATAACTAAACCAGTCGTAATATTCCAAAACGGTGTATTGTCTGCTAAACCTTCAAATCCAGATCCGTTATTCGCAGCTGACGATGTGTACTCATATACAACTTGCGTTAAACCGTGGAAACCTGAATGAGAAATTGCATCCGTTCCTAAGCTTGTTGAAAGAGCTAATGCTGAAAACCCTAAAATAAGCAATGGATGAAATAAAATCGTTACCGCAATCAATTTCATTTCCTTACCTTCAATTTTCTTACCTAAAAACTCCGGTGTCCGTCCAACCATTAAACCAGATATAAAGACTGCAATAATTGCATACATAATAATGTTCACAAAACCTGCTCCAACACCGCCGTATACTGTATTTAACATCATATTTACGAGTGGAACTAGACCACCAATTGGTGTTAACGTATCATGCATCGTATTAACGGCCCCCGTTTCCGCAGCTGTCGTTACTGTCGCATAAAGGGAAGAAAATACTGTTCCAAATCGGACTTCTTTTCCTTCTGTACTTCCTTGTACATGTTCGATACCCATTCCATTTAACACTGGATTTCCATGTAATTCAGATGTCGTAATCGTTATAAATCCTAGTAAAAACACCATGAATAGTGACACGAAAAGGATGCGACCTTGTTTTTTATTTCCTACCATTCGTCCGTACGTAAATGGAAGTGCTGTTGGCAATAACATCATAAGCATCATTTGCAAAATATTACTCATTTGCCCTGGATTTTCAAAAGGATGTGTAGAGTTTGCCCCGAAAAATCCACCGCCGTTATTTCCAAGTTCCTTAATGGAAACGAATGATGCAACTGGACCACGTAAAATACTTTGTTTTGCCCCATCAATTGTTTGTGCTGTAACTGCCCCGTCTAACGTTTGTGGTACACCAAGTGCGACAAAGATTAGCGCTGCAACAAACGCAATAGGAAGAAATACTCTCGTTAAAGCTCTCGTAAAATCAACGAAAAAGTTACCAAGTTCTTTTCCAGCGAGCCCTCTTATAAATGCCATAACGAGCGCTAACGTCGTTGCTGGTGCTGCAAACATTAAAAATGTAATCCCGATTAATTGTGATAAATAAGACAAACCATTTTCACCGCTATAATGCTGTAAATTTGTATCAGCCATAAAACTAATTGCTGTATTAAAAGCGAGCGTAGGCTCCATCCCTTCAATATGCGCTGGATTTAATGGCAATACGCCTTGTAATCTGAAAATGAAATATACGACAACAATCATAAATCCATTGAGTAAAACTAATGATAATGCGTACTGTTTCCACGTTTGATTGTATGCTTTTACACCCGTAATTTTAAAAATAAGTTTTTCAAAAGGCCCGAATACTTTATCTAGCGTTTTGCTACCTTGAAAAGCTTTTTCTAAATAAATCCCCGTTGGCTTTGCTACTAAAATAAACAAGAGCATTGTAATAACGACTGCAACCCAAATCATAATGAATGATTCCCCCTAATTAAAACTTCTCTGGATTTAATAATGCGTACACTAAGTACACCGTAATCGCTGCAACAATAACCGATAAGGCAATCATCATGATTGCTTCCCTTCTTTCACAACTTTATCTGACCAACTTGCAAGACTTGCCATCGATGCGACTAACCCAACAAAAATACCGATCATTACAACATCTAACATAACTACCCCTCACTTTTTGTTAAATTTTACCATCTAGTTATCAAAAAAAGAACACTAAGCTCTACTTAGTGTTCGAAACGAACAACACAAAGTAAACCTCCTCTCTAAACGCTTACGAGGTTAGCTGTCGGATTCGGGCCTAAAGAGTAGCCCTACTTTCAAAATTGAAAGATTCACCCCAAGTGACAATGCACAAAATTGGTTCCCCCGCTCCATTTCTGGAACTCAGCGATTTTAGGTTTTTTTTGGAAATTTCATGAATGATTTATGAGAGTAAATATACTCCTCTAAATTTAACTTGTAAAGAGGCAAATTACTTAAAATAAGAAAAAATTCCGCCATTTAAACGCTTACATTGCTTATTTTTAATATTCTTTCATCTATTTTCTTGTGTTTTCTTTTTTTTTCATAGAAATGATCTTTTAAATATGAAATAAAAAGAGCGAATGACATGAAGTGCATAGCTTGTTGCACTCAGCATTCGCTCTTTTTTCATTCAACCTTTATTCTCCACGCAAAAAAGCACGCAAATTTCTCCCTCGAATATAAACTTGTGATAATTCTGCATGTAACTGCTCATATTCGGTAATATCCGCCTCTAAATACAAAACATCTTTTGATGGTAATATAATATATGGCCCTGGAAAAAGAGGATCGAGCACTACCAATTCGTGAACTCTCTCTACCGATATCGCCCAACGATTCGCTATATCTCCTAGTAACAACACTTTCATCTTCATTTCCCCCGCCCTATTCAAAAAATAAAAAAGAAATATTATCACAGTTCGTAAACACTACAAATTTAGCTCCAATTGTTTCATAGAGCCTGGCCGGATAGCGTTTATTCTTTGTAACAACAGTAATAGGCGCTTGAAAAGAAAAACGAATGTGTTCTGTGAAGAAACTAACTATCGGAAGCTCATCCCCTAGTAAAATCACCTTCTTAATACGTGTGCAAATACTAGTAAAATCCTTCTCCTTATTACAGCTATAAGCTGATTCAAACCCATACTCTCTAACTTCATCCGCTATCTCTTCATTGGCTGTAAAAATAATTAACTCATGCTGAAATGCTACTAGCTCTCTTAAACTCTTTACCTTGTTTTTTTCTCCAACACAAATAAGTGTTAGTTCCATGTACCTCATCCTCCTTAGCATAAAAGAACTCAAACATATATTGATATTCTCCTATACTAATCAGACCGATGAAGTGATGTATCCATCATGGCACCGTCCTCTCTCAAGACGCTTACGAAGTTAGCTGTCGGATTCGGGCTTTGAGAGTAGCCCTACTTTCAACATTGAAAGATTCACCCCTAGTGACGACGCACAAATTGGTTCCTCCGCTCCATACATTTGGACTCAGCGTATTACAAAAAATGTATTCTGGCTGATATATTACTCCTGTATTTGGAAAAAGTAAACAATGAAAAATCCTTAAGGTGGATTTTTCATTGTTGCTAGACATTATAAATATTTATATTCAATTGGAATTTTCATGAGTCGTATTGTAATAATACTAAATAAAGAAATGATTAAAAATTAAACGTGAAACGAGGATGCTATATGACCGAGGATAAAAAGAATAATTTTATTAAAATAATAAATATTCTAGGTAATTCGTTACTATTAATTTTAGCGATTTTAGTTACTATTACTAGTTATACTGAATTCCGTACTACATTAGAAATCATTTTTTAAATTTCTTGTTTGTTATTAATTTATAGTAAATACTTAAGTAAAAATAAGAAAGCTATGATTCCCTATTTTATATATTTAATATTAATCTCATCACACCTTTTATATACTTTACTCATCTAAAGGACGCATTTAAACAAGAAGAGCCAATCACATTTGCTAACATATATTAAATCTCTATTAATCATTAACATTAATAACCAGTGAGGATATAGCCCCACTGGTTAAATTTTCACTTATGCATGTGTCTTATTCACTTTATACGCAAAATGATTCGTCGGTCCATGACCACTTCCAATATTCAACGGCTCTTCAATCGCTATACTAATAAATCGTTTTGCCTCTTGAACTGCCTCTTCGATTGAATATTCTTTAGCAAGTCCTGCTGTAACTGCAGACGCAAATGTACATCCGCTTCCGTGCGTCTGCTTCGAAGGAATTCGTTCGCTCCTAAATTCAATAAACTGCTCTCCATCAAAGAGTAAATCAATTACTTCATTACCTTGATATTCTGCATGTCCGCCCTTCATAAGAACATATTTAGCCCCTAATTCATGTAATACTTTCGCAGCTTCTTTACTATCTTCAACATTATGAATCTCCATCCCAGTTAACACTTCTGCTTCCGGAACATTTGGTGTTACGACAGTTGCTACTGGTAATAAATATTCCTTTAATGCTTGTACTGCTTCTTGTTGTAATAATGATGCCCCACCTTTTGCAATCATAACAGGATCTAGCACAATATTATTCCAGCCGAATTTTTTAATATGTTCTGCAACAATTTGAATAATTTCACTGCTAAATAACATTCCTAGTTTTACAGCATCTGGCGTTAAATCTGTACCAATTGAATTCAGCTGTTCCGTAATTCCTTCTAAAGAAACAGGATATACCCCTTGAACGCCAAGCGTATTTTGAGCAGTAATTGCCGTAATAGCCGTCATTCCATACACACCAAGCTCTTGGAATGTTTTTAAATCCGCCTGAATCCCAGCGCCGCCTCCGCTATCAGACCCTGCAATTGTTAAAGCTTTATTCACTTTCATTCCACTCATCCTTTTCTACCCAAAATAGCGATGATAAATTGTTTTCGCTTCGCTTATATCTTTCGTTCCATGTACAAGTACACGGCCATCTTTAAAAGCAACTAATCTCTTTTCTTCAACCGAAAATGATAATAAATATGGATTTACATTTAAATCATTCACACGATCATTCAGCAATTTTTTATATTGTTCAAAATCCAGTTCCTCTTTATGAGGTGGTCTAATTTGAACTGTATTTCTCCCGCATAACACCGCTGTTTTTGAAGTATTTTCCTTATTTAAATACGGATATAATGCTTGCTCACCACATGATAGACAATTATGTTTACGAATCTTTTGCACATTCATACATGAATACTCATTTTTCCATACATCAAATGACACAAGTCCATCTCGAAGCGAGTCATAATCTTCTACTAGCAGTTTAAGTGTTTCCGTTACTTGATGAGAAACGACGAGAGATACAGCAGGTGATATAATCCCCGCTGTGTCACATGTCGCTCCGCCAAGTGGAATCGATTGTAATAAACAAGATAAACATGGCGTTTTGCCTGGAAGAATAGTATAAGAAAGACCGTAACTTCCTACACATGCCCCGTAAACCCATGGAATAGAATATTTTTGCGCTACATCATTCACAATGAAACGCGTTTCGAAATTATCAGTCGCATCGATGATTACATCAACATTTGTAACGTGTTCTTCTAATTCTTCAGCCGTTACATCTTGAACGAGAGCTTCTACTCTTACTTCACTATTAATCTCTTCTAGACGTTTTTTTGCCGCCACAGCCTTCGGAAGGTTATTCTCTACATCACGCTCTGCATACAATTGCTGCCTTTGTAAATTACTCCAATCTACATAATCGCGGTCAACAATTGTTACCTTACCAACGCCTGCCCTTACAAACATCTCTGCATTTGCACTACCTAATGCACCCGCACCGATAATAAGTACATGCTTTTCCCCTAGCTTTTGTTGCCCTTCTTCCCCAATTGGAGAAAATAGTTCTTGGCGAGAATATCGATTATTCAACTACGCTCATTCCTTCTAAAGGACTACTTGCTGTCGCGCAGCGCTTGCGTGCAATACGACCTGCTTCAAACCCTAATCGTCCTGCCTCAATACTTAATTTCATTGCGTATGCCATTTTAATAGGATCGTTCGCTCCAGATACTGCAGTATTTAATAACACACCATCCGCTCCTAATTCCATCGCAAATGCCGCATCAGCTGGGCTACCGATACCAGCGTCAACGATAACTGGTACTGTCGCTTGTTCAATAATGAAGCTTAAATTTAACGGATTTACAATACCAAGCCCTGAACCGATTGGTGATGCTCCTGGCATAATTGCATGCACACCTAATTCTTGTAATTTACGTGCTAATACAACATCATCAGATGTATACGGAAGTACGATAAATCCTTCTTCTAGTAACATTTCAGATGCCTTTAACGTTTCTACTGGATCAGGTAATAACGTTCTATCATCACCAATAACTTCTACTTTGATCATATCGCAAAGTCCAGAAGCTTTTGCTAATTTTGCAATACGAACAGCTTCTTCAGCATTTTTTGCTCCAGCTGTATTCGGTAATAACGTATATTTTTTTACATCAAGTTTCTCTAATAAATTAGGCTGCTTTGCATCAAATATATCCATACGACGTACTGCGAATGTTAAAATCTCAGCCTCAGAAACATCAATTGCCTTTTGCTGCACATCAAAATCAGGGAATTTCCCTGTTCCTAATAAAAGTCTAGAATGAAATGAAAATTGTCCAATGTTTAACATAATCAACCGCCTCCTACGAAAGTTACAATCTCAATTTGGTCCCCATCAAAAACAGATGTATCGTTATGATCATCTTTTTGTAAAATATCTTTATTACGTTCTACTACAACAATTCTGTTATCTAACTCTAAATGTGTAAGTAGCCCAGCTACTGTTTTTACACTCTCTGGTACTTCAATTTGGTTACCATTAATTTTTAAATTCAAACTTCCATCCCCTTTCTAAACCATTTTAGAAAGCAATGAATCTAGCAAGTGATTCTCCTGCTTTCCTTCTATTAAATCAGCCATATACTGACCAGAAACAGGACTTAATAAAATGCCGTTTCGATAATGGCCCGTACAAGCATATAAACCTTTTATTTCTTCATGCTCTCCCATATAAGGAGCTTCATGATTAGACTGCGGTCTTAACCCAGCCCACGTACTTTCCCATTCTGCTTCTTTTAAAGCAGGCAATATTGTGTAGGCACGCTCTAATATGGAAGTAATACTTTCTGGTTGTACAGATTTATTAAATGTATGAGGCTTCATCGTTGCCCCAATCACATAACGGCCACCGCGCTTCGGCGTAATATAAAACCTCTCCTGGAAAATAGGAGCTTTCAACAGAGGTTTCCTGCTTCTTACTGCAACAACCTCCCCCTTAACAGGATATGTACCCCAATCACTCTGAAAATAATGTAGTAATTTCGTACTCCATGATCCTCCGGCGATAACGACCTTTTCACATGTGATTACACCTTCGCTTGTCACAATTCCAGTCACTTTATTATTTTCAATACGAATATCAAACACTTCTGTTTGTTCATATATATCAGCTCCGGAAATTGCTGCAGAATGTGCGAATGCTTTCGTAAGCTCTGGCGCAATAACGTGACCATCTTTCGGATAATATACCGCTCCTATAATTGATTCGGATAGAAACGGCTCTTTTTCTCGCAAACGATCACCCGTTAGAAAATATGAATCTTCACCTGTTTTCTGTTGCCAATCCATAATATGAAGAATTCTTTTCTTCTCATCTTCATTTTGAGCGATGCGATAAATGCCCTTTTCTTCATACCCAATATCGATGCCTGTTTTTTCACGTAAAACTTCTGCAAGTTGTGGAAATATAACACGGCTTTCTCTAGCAAGCTCAAACAGCGGATCATATGCATCCCATTCTGCCTGAACACCGAGCAAACCAGCAGCTGCTTTCGAAGCTTCAGATGCGATTCTTTGTTTCTCTATAATCGCTACTTTATGCCCTCTTTCTGCTAGAAAGTGTGCAACTGAGCTACCAATTACACCTCCGCCAATAATCGCTACATCATACTTCTTACACATGTTTTTCCGCCCACTTTCTTATTGATTCCTTATAAGATTTCGCCCTGCTATACGGATTACTACTGCTTATAATCCCAGACATAACAGCAATGCCACTTACACCATTTGCAAGAACATCACCTGTATTTTCAGGGGTAATCCCACCAATTGCAGTTATTGGTATGGATAAGCATCTTGCCATATGAGCAATTTCTTCTAATCCTCTTGCTGGCACATCCTTTTTACAAGCCGTTGGAAATACATGACCGTAAACGAGTGAATCCGCTCCATTTTTAAATGCCACTATCGCTTCATCTAAAGAATGTACTGAATAGCCAACATGCAAATAAGAAAACTTTTCTTTCACCGACCTTACATCTGCGCTTCGATATCCTAGCTGCACACGCGGAATATTTAATAGAATAGCAATATCAATTCGATCATTTATCACTATCTTCGATGCCGGAAAGCCTTTCCCCAAAAGACTTTCCACACCTTCATACAATTCCTTCGTGCTCTTCTCACGCTCACGAATATGCAAATAATCAATCTCACTCTCAATTTGCATCGCTACATTCACTAATTCTTCAAATGGCATATGGCCATTTGAGATTACATGAAGCTCATTTTTCATATTCATTCGCCTACTTTAAAATGTTTTCGAATAATTCATCGGCTGGAACAATTTCTTTCGCCATTCCTTTGTCTTTCAACCATTTATTTTGTTTCTCCCATGACTCTTTTGAATCCGATAAGAATGGCTCATCTTTCGTTTCCATCTTCTCTAATAAAATTTTCATACTTTCTTTTTCAACTTCTGGTACAAGTGGGAAGTTTTCTTTTTCTTGATGATCTAATAAAATATTTAATGCTTCATCCGGATTTTTCTTCATGAAATCATATCCCTTTTTCGCACCACGTAAAAAGGCCTGTAATGCTTCTTTATCCTTTTTCAAAGTTTTATCACCTGTTACAAACACAAGCTCATGATAATTCGGCACACCGTAATCAGCTGGATTAAAGTACGCTGGTTCATGGCCCTCATGACGCATAACAGGTACTTCATGGTTAATGTATGCTCCTGTTACAGCATCCACTTTTTTCGTAATTAACGCTGGTACTAAATCAAATCCAACATCGACTACTTTTACTGTATCTGGATTACCACCATCTTCTTTTACCATCGTTTTTAAATATGCTTCACTTAAAGGGGTCCCAGAATATCCAACTGTTTTTCCTTCTAAGTCTTTAGGTGACTTAATACCTGCTGATTTCAGCGATACAACATGATTTAACGGCGAACGTACGACAGCTCCAATTGATTTCACTGGAATTTGTTCATTTGCTTTTGCCATGACAACATCTGGTTGATAATACAAGCCAACGGTCACTTTCCCTGCTGCCGCTAGCGTTAATGGATCAGTCGGATTAGAAGGGAATTTAATATTCACCTTGACTCCTTCTTCTTTAAAGTATCCTTTTTCAATTGCCGTATAAATAAAGCTATGTACCGCATTCGGGTACCAATCAAGCATTACTGTTATTTCTTTTTCTGATTTATTCTTATCTGATGCCGAGTTACTCGAACATCCTGCAATCATTGCAACTAATAATGTAAACACAAAGATGCGTTTTAATAATTTCATGAATGTTTCCTCCAACTAATGAATTTCTTTTCTAATGTGGAAATAAGTATGACGAAGAAAATAGCTAATAATGATAACAATACAATTGGTGCAAATACACCAGCTCCGTCTAACTGCGTCATCATTCTTTTACTGAAATATCCAAGCCCAGCTTGTGCACCGAGCCATTCTCCAATTGCTGCCCCGATCACACTAAGCGGAACTGCAATTTTTAACGCTGAGAAAAAGTAAGGAAGAGCAGATGGCAGCTTTAGCTTTAGAAAAACATCTTTTTTTGTTGCACCATACGTGACTAAGAGCTCCTCCCATTCTTTTTTCGTACTGCGCAATCCATCATACGTATTGACCGCAATTGGGAAAAACGTAATTAAAACGGTAACAACAACCTTACTCCAGATGGTATATCCAAACCATAAAACGAAGAGCGGCGCAAGCGCAGTAATCGGGATTGTTTGTGAAGCAACTAATAACGGATAAAATGCTCTTTCCATCCACGTACTCGCATTCATTAACATTGCTAGCCCTACGCCCAGTACGATAGAAATAACAACGCCTATTAAAACGACGTACAACGTTGCAGGTAAATGAACCGTAAATAATATATCTTTCAGTACCCATATCTTCATTACAATTGCAGAAGGTGATGGCAAAATGTACATCTCATCTACAATTCTTGCTCCTACTTCCCATAGAGCAAGTAAAATTCCACTTAATATAAGGGCAGGTAATAACTCCTTCAAGCGATTCATCATACAAGTACCTGCCTTTGTAACATACTAAGGAGCTCTTCTTTAAGCGCTAACACTTCAGGCTTATATAAATCTTTTCTTGTTCGGTTACGATCAAGCGGCACAATTCGCTCAGTTAAAGTTGCTATCGGTTGATTTTCTACAACCAAAATTCGATTAGAAAGAAACAATGCTTCTTCAACATCATGAGTGATAAATAAAATTGTTTTTTCCCACTCTTTCCATTGTTCAAACAACCATTCTTGCAAAGATGCCTTCGTTAAAGCGTCCAATGCACTAAAAGGTTCATCTAACAATAATATCTCCCCGCCTGTTAATAAAGTTCGGATAAAAGATACGCGTTGCCTCATACCACCAGATAAATCTTTCGGATATTTTTTCTCGTACCCTTGTAAACCAAATTTATGTAACAGTTCTTTCGCTTTTACTTGCGCTTCTTTCTTCTGCACACCTTGGCACTCTAGCGGCAGGGCAGCATTCTCAATAATCGTCCTCCACGGCAAGAGCATATCTTTTTGGGGCATATACCCTACAGGATGACTCTTTGTTTTTGTCAGCTCTATCTGTCCAGTACTTGCTTCTTCTAAGCCTATAATAAGACGAAATAAAGTACTTTTCCCGCATCCACTCGGTCCGATAATACTTACAAACTCTTTATCTTGTATAGAAGCATTTAATTCATCGATGATTGGTTTCTCATCATAATGAAAGGAAACATTATGAAACTGTAGTATGTTCTTGCTCCTCAAAACCCCACATCTCCTTACGATAAGCCATATCCCAGAATAAATATTCAAATCGGCTGGAATATAAGAAAATCTCCTCTAATCGGTCTAGCTCTTTCTCTGACTTTCCAACTGCCATTTCATTTAATAAATCTATTAACCAAATACAAAGGTTACCGTATTCTTCAGAACTATATCCTTGAATCCACTCTCCAAAGAACTCATGATCTCTTGCTCCAGGAATATCATTTAAACGCTTTCCAATCTCCCAATAACTCCACATACATGGAAGTAAAGCTGATATTAATTCTGCAAGTGTGCCATTTTGAGATACAGACATCATGTAATTTGTATAGGCTAAATTTTTAGCAGATGGTTTCGCAGATTCTATCTCCTCTACAGTAATGCCAAGTTTGTTTGCATACTGTTTATGGATCGTCATTTCTCCATTTAAAATCCCATCAATTTGCTCTGCAAATTTTGCCATAACTTGTGGATTCGTTGCCTTTACAACCCCAATTGCATATAGCTTTGCATAATCTAACAAATATAAATAATCTTGAATAATATAGTACTGGAATTTGTCTTTTTCCAACGTACCATCCCCCATACCTACTACAAACGGATGATTATGACTTTTCTCCCAAACAGGCTGCACCGTATTAAATAATCTTTCACAAAATTTCATTAATAATTCCCCTTCCTATATATCTATTTATTTCAATAAAAAAACCACTTCTGTATATAAGAAGTGGTTACAGCAAATAAAATTATAATTTATTCGTTGTTCCACTTCCCTTCGCTAGTATTATCTAGATCAGGTGTTGTAAGGGTTAAGGATTATTCCTCTCTCAGCACGAAAAGCACCCCTAGTGGTGTTAATATGAAATTTTTAAATAAAAAAGCCCCGTTTCTATACGCAAAGAAACGGGGACTCATTGTTAATGTCCGAATTGCTTCCCTACGCTAGCATAATCTAGATCAGGTAATAAAAAGGATCAAAGGCTTACGGCCCTACTCTCAGCTGGCAACACCAGCCCTCCTAGCAAACTATAAAATTATCACTGTCAGTATAACATCGCCATAAGACATCATCAACTGTTTTAATTTTCTTAATTGAGAATTAATTCTCAACGTGTTAAACAAATATAAATGCGACCTCACAAATGATATATACAATATTTATATACGAATCTCTCTTCTGACATTATTTTTATTGATTTCATATTACATTTATGTGAATACGACCAATATATTATATCTTTATACTATAATAAAATTACAACTATACAACTAGAGGAGGTCTTTATTACATGAATAAAGCTACAGCTTTAACAGCAACTACTATCGCAATTGCTTCTTTACTTCCTTCTATGGGAGAATCCGATATACAAACAGCGGCTGCTAAGCAACCATCTACAGTAAAAACTGGATATGTAAAAATTGACAACGTTGCACTACATCAAAATAGCCATACAGACAGTGCAATAATTGATAACATTCGATTTAATAGCCCGGTTACTATTCTTGAGACAACTCAAGATTGGTATAAAGTATCTGTTAACAACAAAACAGGCTATATGAAAAAAGATGCAATTCTATTCAAAAAAAATGTTCAACCAAAGTCTCAATATATCGTAAATGCAAACGCATTAAACGTTCGTTCTGAACCTAATACAGAGTCTTCTATTCTAGATATATTACCAAATGGTCAATTCATTACCATTCAAGGTGAACAAGGGGATTGGTATAAAATATTACATAACGGTCAAATTGGTTACGTACAAAAAACATTTGTATCTAATGGATCCACACCTCTAGTAAAAGGTGTAACAGTACAAGGTTCTCCTTCGTATACTGTTGCAACACCAAAATTAAATGTACGTAGCAATGCTAGCACAAGTGGCACTCTACTTGGCTCATTACAAAATGGTACACAAGTACAAGTAGTAGAAACGGTAGGTACTTGGTATAAAATTCGTTTTGGCACAGGATACGGATATGTAGCAAAACACTATGTAGTGCAAAATCAAAATCAAGCACACGCTGAAACAGCTCCACCTGCATCAATTCCAGCAGTTTTCAAATTCCCTACTCAAGGGAAAATCAGCTCCACTTTTGATATGCACTGGGAGCAAATGCATTATGGTATAGATATAGCAGCACAAGGAAATGTCTCTATTCAAGCTGCTGCTGCAGGTAAGGTTGTGAAATCTTATTATTCGGCTAGCTACGGCAATGTCGTGTTCATCGCCCATCAAATAAATGGGAAATTATATACAACAGTTTATGCTCATATGAAGGATCGCACTGTACAAGCTGGTGATCAAGTACAAACTGGACAATTAGTAGGTCATATGGGAAACACAGGTCATTCATACGGGCAACATCTCCATTTTGAATTACATAATGGGGAATGGAATTTTGAAAAAACAAATGCAGTAAACCCACTGCCATATTTAGTTAGGTAAATTATATGCCACGCAATATACCTCTCTTTATTGAATACCTGGCCTTTTTAGGTTTAATCTGTTGTTTAATCATTTATAATACGAACACTGTATTTTTATCTATTATTATTGCTTTTGTTGCTTTAGAAATCATTATGGAAGCATTACAAATGCGGCTAAAACAAAAAATTGCCCATATTTATAATGTAATTTTTCTTTTAAGTGCTCTTATAACAAATATAATTAGTAATGGTTTTTATTTATCTACCGTACTTCCTGTATTCTTTATAGGTGTTTTATTATTCATAGCTAGATACGTTCATGTTCCTAATAACCAAAAACATGAACAAGAAGCTTAGAAAGAGGAGACACTGTGTACCAATCTTTCAAAGATAATCCAATGAAATATATATTGAACTTATATGAAAAAATGAATACTTTTTTTGGTATACAAAGAAGTTATACTGCACAATTTCTCCTTTATGGAATGTTATTTCTTATCTTAGTTACTTTCTCCTTGCTTTACTGACAAAAAAGGATCTCACATAAACTTGAGATCCTTTTTAATTTATATTAATTTTTAATATGTAAAATAAGGTTTATCCGCAAGCATATTTTTCATAAATAAAACTAAGATTATATTTTTTCTCTAAGCTCATTCTTTGTTCATCGTCGCACCAATAGAAAAGAATATCATGAATCGTTGCATAACGCTTATTTTTAAGAAATAGTTTAAAGAATGATGGTAAACAATCATGTAATTGTATAAATATATAATTGCGTAGTATTTCTTCTTTGTATTCAATTCCCTTACAAATATACAGTAATTCTTCACAATAATATGCATGCTGTGGAACTTGGATCATTTCGAAAAATGGTACATATGATAGTAGCTTTCCAATAAAATGACCATACCGATCCATTACCCCTATCGTCATATGCTCCATCATTTCTTTCATCACATATAAATAATCATCTACATGAGTTGTCTTTAAAGGGTCTAATCGATCGGAAATTTGTGAAAGTACAGCTCTTTGACAAGCTAAAACTGCTTGACTAGGTCCATAATATGATAGGAAGTCTGTACACTTACGATACTTTCGTAATAAGTCATGTGTATATAAATCATACACAAAAGTATTACAATACATTGCCAGACTCATCATATCACTATTTAATTGCTCTTTTGACAGTAGCTTAGCTCGCTTACACATATAAAAGAATGTAAATTCCAATACTTCTTTATGAGATAATAGATGTTTGCAATCTGTTATACATTTCTCATTAAATTTAACTCGCTCCCAAATTTCTACATCCTCAGCTGTTAATTCACCAATACGATATTTAATAATTAAATAGTTTAAAGCAACTGCTTTCGTCAAAAGATCCCATGTTTCATACTCCAATGAAGTTCGGACAAATTCATCTAGCCCTTGGGTTATCATAAAAGCATTTGCCTCTTCATACCAACCAATCTCTTGACATAAACGAAGAATACGTACTAGAGTTGGAATTTCATCTTTATGAAACTGCGGTAAATTCTTTACTTTATTCATGCCATATACGATAAATGGCGCTAAATTCTCTTCTTTATAAAATTCTTTTTCTTTCCATACTAATATAGTTCGCTCTTTCCCTTCACCTTTTGGATGACAAGGTACAAGCAAAGAAAATAACTCAGCGAAATTATTTGGTTCTATATATGTATCTGTAACCAAATTCCAATTTGGATCGCCCTGTACAGCCCTCATATAATTCCCCTTCCCTTTTTATCCCGCTATTTGCGGGCAGTAAGACTCCCACCTCAAAATTCTGCGAATACGAGGAAGTTAGGTGGGAGATAAAACTGCCTATAAAAGCCCGATTGGTTCAACTAATAATTATTGGGGGATGGACACCCCCCAATAATTAAAGTTTCACTTTATCTACGTAGGAAATATTAATTCATTATTACATCATTAACAATAAATATTGTTATATTCAAAATCTATCATAATACTTATATCTCTCAGTATATCATTTTTTCTCTTATTAAAAATTAGGAATGACAAATTTAAAAAAACTATCAAAAATATTGACTCTATACTTATTATATAATGTCTCAGATACATCACGCTAACATATTAGTTTAATCCGCATATACTAGAATAATGTATCTGATCTTTATACATAATTTATTCCATATGCTCTGAGATTTCACTTAAAGCAAACCCTGCTTGATCATCTGCTGATTTTCTTATAGCTAAATCACCTAGTGCTAGCATCCCAACAAGTTGACCGCTCTCAACTACCGGTAACCGTCTAATTTGATATTGTGCCATTAATTCTGTAGCTTTTTCAATAGAATCATCTGGAGAAACTGAAACAATGTTTGTTGTCATTACATTTGTAATTTGATTAGATCCAGGATGTTTTTCAGCAATCCCACGAACAACTAAGTCTCGATCAGTAACAAGCCCAACAACTTGTTTATTTTCAATAACAGGAATCAATCCAACCGATTCTTCCTTCATTTTTACAGCTGCCTCATATACATTGTCTAATGGTGTACAATGTACGATATGAGTACTCATAAGTTCTCTAACTTGCGTCATTTTTCATCTCCTCCTTTTAATACATACCATAGCTTTTCCTAAATCCCTTTATTTATTTCGGGAAAATAAGGTGATAAAAAGAGGCTTATACATAATAAAAAAGAGTCAGCAATATGCTGACTCTTTTTTTATGACCCGTACGGGATTCGAACCCGTGTTACCGCCGTGAAAGGGCGGTGTCTTAACCACTTGACCAACGGGCCATGGCTCCGCAGGTAGGACTCGAACCTACGACCGATCGGTTAACAGCCGATAGCTCTACCACTGAGCTACTGCGGAATATATATGGTGGGCCTAAATGGACTCGAACCATCGACCTCACGCTTATCAGGCGTGCGCTCTAACCAGCTGAGCTATAGGCCCATATACTTTACAGGGGCAGTAGGAATTGAACCCACACTGGAGGTTTTGGAGACCTCAGTTCTACCTTTAAACTATGCCCCTAAATGGTGCCGGCTAGAGGACTTGAACCCCCAACCTACTGATTACAAGTCAGTTGCTCTACCAATTGAGCTAAGCCGGCATAAAAAAAAACAAAAAAATGGTGGCTCGGGACGGAATCGAACCGCCGACACGAGGATTTTCAGTCCTCTGCTCTACCGACTGAGCTACCGAGCCAACATAAAATGGCGGTCCCGACCGGGGTCGAACCGGCGATCTCCTGCGTGACAGGCAGGCATGTTAACCACTACACCACGGGACCATTGGTTGCGGGGACAGGATTTGAACCTGCGACCTTCGGATTATGAGCCCGACGAGCTACCGTACTGCTCCACCCCGCGACGATATTATGTTTTAAAAATAAATGGAGGAGGTAGAGGGATTCGAACCCCCGCGCGACTCTCGCCGCCTGTCGGTTTTCAAGA
The DNA here is from genome assembly GCF_044908245.1 of Bacillus sp. RC242. Taxonomy (NCBI): domain Bacteria; kingdom Bacillati; phylum Bacillota; class Bacilli; order Caryophanales; family Bacillaceae; genus Bacillus; species Bacillus sp. RC242. The sequence continues at coordinate 32 of NZ_JBIYCZ010000016.1, read as the reverse complement.
CCGATCCCTTCAGCCGAACTTGGGTATACCTC
>NZ_JBIYCZ010000015.1:0-134537 GCF_044908245.1 Bacillus sp. RC242 | reverse complement strand
CCTCAAGGTGCTCAAGGTAATACAGGTGCCACTGGACCTCAAGGTAACACGGGTGCTACTGGACCTCAAGGCGTTCAAGGTAACACAGGTGCTACCGGTTCCACTGGACCTCAAGGTGCGCAAGGTAACACGGGTGCTACTGGACCTCAAGGTACGCAAGGTAACACGGGTGCTACTGGACCTCAAGGACCTCAAGGTAACACGGGTGCTACTGGACCTCAAGGTCTTCAAGGTAACACGGGTGCCACTGGACCTCAAGGTATTCAAGGTAACACGGGTACTACTGGTTCCACTGGACCTCAAGGTCTTCAAGGTAACACGGGCGCTACCGGTTCCACTGGACCTCAAGGTGCTCAAGGTAACACGGGTGCTACCGGACCTCAAGGTGCGCAAGGTAACACGGGTGCTACTGGACCTCAAGGACCTCAAGGTAACACGGGTGCTACTGGACCTCAAGGCGTTCAAGGTAACACAGGTGCTACCGGTTCCACTGGACCTCAAGGTGCGCAAGGTAACACGGGTGCTACTGGACCTCAAGGACCTCAAGGTCTTCAAGGTAACACGGGTGCTACTGGACCTCAAGGACCTCAAGGTCTTCAAGGTAACACGGGTGCTACCGGACCTCAAGGTGCGCAAGGTAACACGGGTGCTACTGGACCTCAAGGCGTTCAAGGTAACACGGGTGCTACTGGTATAGGAGTTACCGGACCTACTGGACCTTCTGGTGGGCCTCCTGGACCTCAAGGTAACACGGGTGCTACCGGACCTCAAGGTCTTCAAGGTAACACGGGTGCTACTGGACCTCAAGGTCTTCAAGGTAACACGGGTGCTACTGGACCTCAAGGCGTTCAAGGTAACACGGGTGCTACTGGACCTCAAGGCGTTCAAGGTAACACGGGTGCTACTGGACCTCAAGGTCTTCAAGGACCAACGGGTGCTACTGGTATAGGAGTTACCGGACCTACTGGACCTAGCTTCCCAGTAGCAACAATCGTTGTAACAAACAACATTCAACAAACTGCACTCCAATTTAACAACTTCATTTTTAATACAGTATTTAACGCAAACAATATTATCTTCAACGGCACAGATACAGTTACTGTTATCAACGCTGGTATTTATGTAATTAGCGTATCCATCTCTACAACTGCACCAGGATGTGCTCCGCTCGGAATAGGAATTTCAATAAATGGAGCAGTCGCAACTGACAACTTCTCTTCAAATCTAATAGGCGACTCCCTTTCATTTACTACAATTGAAACATTAGCAGCTAGCACAAATATTTCTGTCAAATCTACCCTTAGCGAAATTACAATTCCCGAAACAGGCAACACTAACATCCGACTTACTGTATTTAGAATCGCTTAAATTTCACCATTTATTGTTTATGACAAATAAAAAAAAGAGCGAGAAACTCGCTCTTTTTTTGTTATGTACAATAATTCATTACTACTCTAATTCAATTGAAACATTTTTTTGTGGTACAAATGTAGAAATTGCATGTTTATAAATAAGCTGTTGCTTACCTTCTGTTTCCAGCAGGACTGTAAAATTATCAAATCCTTTAATTAATCCACGAAGCTGGAAACCATTTAATAAGTACAGCGTAACGAACGTATTCTCTTTACGGAGTTGATTTAAAAACTGATCTTGAATATTGATTGATTGCTTCATGTCGAATCCTCCTCTTTTTCTCTACTTACTATTATTCGACTTTAGTTGTAGCTTTCCTTCTATGTATCGTAAAATTTCTGACGTTTTTTCACCATCAGTAACATCGAACCACGCGACATCCATCTTATTACGGAACCACGTTAATTGACGTTTTGCATAACGGCGTGAATTCGTCTTTAATTGTGATACCGCTTCTTCTAAAGATACACGATTCTCAAAATAATCATATATCTCTTTATAACCAATCGCTTGAATAGATTGACAATCTCGCACTCCTCTTTCATGTAAACCTTTTACTTCTTCTAATAAACCTTGTTCAATCATTAGGTTAACACGTAAGTTAATGCGATCGTATAGCATTTCTCGATCCATTGTCAAGCCAATTAATGAAACATCGTACAGTAACTCATTTTCTTGTTTTTCGAGCTGGTTACTCATTTTTTCACCCGTCGTGTGAAAAATTTCTAACGCCCGAATAACACGCCTTACATTATTGGCATGAATACGCTCCGCACTTTCTGGATCTACTTCTTGTAACTTTTTATGTACATATTCCACACCGTGTTCTAATGCTAACTTTTCCATCTGTTCTCGGTATGTAGCATCCCCAGCCTCATCTGTAAACTGGTAATCGAATAAAACAGATTGTATATAGAGACCGGTTCCACCAACAATAATTGGTAATTTCCCGCGCTCTGTAATTTCTCGAATGCACTTACGGACACGTTCTTGAAATTCCGCCACAGAAAATGAATCTTCCGGATCTTTTATATCAATCATATAATGCGGAATTCCGTCCATCTCATCTATCGTCACCTTTGCAGTCCCGATATCCATCGTACGATAAATTTGCATGGAATCACCACTAATAATCTCACCATTCAACGCTTTTGCAAGATCGATACTTAATTTCGTCTTTCCGACAGCAGTTGGCCCAATGATGACAGCAACTTTTTCACGTTGCACTTCTCCCATATCATTCAACTCTCTTTATGTAATATACTCCATCTATTGATTATACCCAATCTTACCAATTTTAACGGCATGATTGCAAGTTCTTTGAATCTAGTACATGAAATTACACAAAAAAAGAGCATAGCTTGTCCAATTCTGCATATACATGATAAAAAATAGCTCGGAGAGGGTGCAATGACTATGAAACAAGCGACTATCGATTTTCCATTATTAATAAAAGACCTTATTTTAGCTACTGCTATAAAAGAACAAAATTGTTCACAAGAAGAATTATACTTCGCACTAAATTGTTTACTACGTTCCTTTCATTCTACTATTCAAGAAACAACGTTACATCCAGAAAATAAAAATACAGAGTATATGCAAACTCAATTTTGCACCGCGTATAAAATTATTACAGGTAAAACAATTTACCCTTTTCAATAATTCTTATAAAAAAAAGCGGCCGCTTAGACATTTTCAAGCAGCCGTTTTTTATTTTAATAAATTATTTTATAACTTTCACTTTAACGGATTTACGACCCCAACTATCAGCAGTGCTATCTGAACCAACTAAAACATCAATACGGTTTCCTTTAATCGCGCCACCAGTATCTCCAGCAATCGCTTCTCCATATCCTTCCACCCACACTTTTGATCCGAGAGGAATTACTTTCGGATCAACAGCAATAACTTTCATATTTGGATTCGCTGTTAAATCATGCCCCATCGCTGTTAACACACGACCACCATATGTGCCATTTTCACTCGGGTGAGCTGTGTAAGCTGTCGCTTCTACTGTTATTTCACGACCAGCAGGTTCACTTGTTTCAGTAGATTTCGCCACTGGCTTAGTTGCCAGATTCGCTTGCGCTACTGGTTTACTTGATGCTCCACTTTTAACTGATTCTTTTCCATTAACTGCCGTATCATTTTTAGCCGGCGCTTTCTCCTTAACTGATGTATCATTTTTAACCGCCGTTTTCACCTTAGTTGGCGCTTCATCTTGAGCTGGAACTTCTTTTCTTTCAATAACAGGTGCTGTACCTGTTAAAAATGGTATGTGAACATACGCCGCTTTCCCGCCATATTCGAATTGTAACCATTCGTTTTGTACTTGATTTGTCGTTTCAATCAAGTCATCTTTTTTAAGCGTGCCAAGAATTTCTGAATCAGTATTCGCTCCAGCACGAATGTTTAATACGTTTGCTGTTACATAATAAGAACTTTTCGTAAACTCGGCACTTACAAAAGCTTCTTTACCATCTAATTTAATTTTGGACCATCCGTTTTCTGTATTTATAACATCTAATTTATTTCCACTTAACATTTTACCTACAAGTTTTGATTCTACAGTTGGGTTTTCTCTAACGTTTAATACATCTGTTGTTACAATCGTTTCCGCTTTAGCAGAACCTGCAAAAATCCCAAGACCAAAAACTGCTGCTGTTGCTATACCTAATAATTTTTTCATGAATAGCCTCCATTTGCTTTGTTTTCGTGTTCTCATTATAGCAACAGTTTTTTGTAGAATTTCGAAAATCACACAATTACAAAGCATTCGTAATAAACGATTAATGATTTGTAACATAAATTTCCATATTAAAGAATTGTATTTCTACCAAAATTAGCAATAGTTTTCATATATTTCTCACAAATTAGCATAAGAATTTTTTTCCAGAAAAAATTACAGTATTACTTTTTTGTTACAAAAAATTCACTTTTCATTACATCTTTTACCAAAATCCATCATAATCCAATTATTAAATTACTTTTTGTAACGAAAAAGGAACAACTCCTATTAGCTGTCCCTTTTTATCTTTTATTTAACTTTCTTCTTCCAAACACCTATCATAATAGCTGAAACAATCGTCCCAATTAATATAGAGAAAATGTATAGCAACGGTTTATTCACTAATGCGATAACAAACAATCCACCATGCGGTGCCGGCAATGTAATTTGGAATAACATAGATAAGGCACCCGCGATACTTGAACCAACAACACAACTTACTATTACTCGAACCGGATCGGCAGCTGCAAATGGAATCGCACCTTCTGTAATAAACGATGCTCCCATAATATAATTTGTTAAACCAGATTTACGTTCTGCTTCTGTAAATTTTGTTTTAAAGAATGTGGTTGCGAATGCAATCGCAAGTGGCGGTACCATACCACCAGCCATAACTGCTGAGTGCACTCCAAAATTCTGTGCTTCTATTGCAGCAATACCAAATGTAAATGCCGCTTTATTAATTGGACCACCCATATCAATTGCCATCATACCACCTAAAATAAGTCCTAATAATATAGCATTCGTACCACTCAAACCATTTAACCATCCTGTTAACATTTCATTTAATGCTACAACAGGCGGATTTACTACTTTTTGCATAACAACTCCTGTAATCAACAATCCAAAGACTGGATATAACAAAACAGGTTTAATTCCTTCTAACTGTACTGGTAATCCTGAAAATAATCTTTTCAATCCTAAAACAACATATCCAGCTAAGAAACCAGCAATTAATCCACCTAAAAATCCCGCATTCGCTTGTGCTGCTAAAAAACCACCGACAACGCCAGGCATAAAACCAGGTCGATCAGCAATAGAACTCGCAATAAATCCAGCTAAGATTGGTACAAGGAATAAAAAGGCTCCTTTTTCTCCACCGCCAATATTCATTAATATTTCAGCAATAGGACCTTCCGCCTTAATTCCACCGAACATAAATGCTAATGCAATTAAAATTCCGCCACCAACAACGAACGGAAGCATATTACTTACACCGCTCATTAAATGCTTATAAATTCCTAGCCCTTTTTCTTTCTCTACATTTTCTGCCTTCCCATTCTCTTTGACACCTTTAAAGATTGGTGCATCTTGTTTTACAGCTCTATTAAGAAGGACTTCAGTTTTTCTAATACCATCAGCTACTGGCACTTGAATGACATACTTCCCAGCGAAACGGTTCATTTCTACCTGTTTATCTGCCGCAACGATAATCGCTGTTGCGCGTTCAATATCCTCTTTCGTTAAACCGTTCTTTACACCTGTTGATCCATTCGTTTCAACTTTAATCGCAATCCCTAACTCTGCCGCTTTTGCTTTTAAACTATCCGCAGCCATATATGTGTGAGCGATACCAGTCGGACAAGCTGTAACAGCTAATACGTATGGCTCATTCCCTTCCGGCTTTGCTACTTCAACTTCTTCGTCTTCTTTTTCATTCTCTTTTTCATCAAATAAACGGAGAAGTTCATCCTCATCCTTTGCTTCTAATAATTGCTTGCGGAACCCTTCATCCATCAATAACGTAGAGAGACGAGATAACGTTTCTAAATGAGTATTATTCGCCCCTTCACTCGCAGCAATCATAAAAAACAGATGTGCAGGCTGTCCATCAAGCGACTCATAGTTGATACCGCTTACACTTCTACCGAAACAAATCGATGGTTGTTTAACGGCATTCGTCTTCGCATGAGGTATAGCAATACCTTCACCAATTCCAGTTGTGCTTTGTGACTCCCGCTTTAGAATAGCTTCTTTAAATTCAGCTTTACTATTTAAACGATTTGCCCCGTTTAATTTTTCAACTAATTCATCTATGACAGCTTCTTTATTTGAAGCTGTCATATTCATAATGACTGTATCCCTTTTTAATAGTTCTGTAATTTTCATATATTGCTTCCCCCTATCGCTTAGCTACAATTACTTGCGACAATAATTCTTCTACCTTTTCCTTTGTACATAAATCCGCCGAGAATGCTGTTGCACTTCCTGTTGCAACACCATATTGAAATGCCTTTTCAATATCCTTTGTCTGTTCGTATTTACCTACAAACCCTGCAACGAGAGAATCTCCGGCCCCAACCGAATTAATTACAACACCTTTCGGAACAGTTGCTTCATATATACCTTCTGCCGTAAATAATAAAGCTCCATCTCCTGCCATTGATACGATAACGTGCTCTACACCTTGTTCGATTAATTTTCTTCCATACGGTAATATGTCTTCTACGGTTGAAAGCTCCACTCCGAATAACTCACCAAGTTCATGATGATTTGGCTTTATTAAAAACGGCTTATTTTTAATTACATGCTGCAGTGCACTACCACTTGCATCTACTACTACACGAATACCTTTTTCGGCTCCAAACGCTGCGATTGATTCATAAAAGGTATTTGGAATAGAAGCTGGTACACTTCCAGCTAGTACAACACAATCTCCAGATTGCATACTTTCGATTTTTTTCATCAATTGTTCAAATTGCTCATTTGTCACAATAGGACCCTGTCCATTTAACTCCGTTTCTTCTTGCCCTTTTATTTTCACATTAATTCGAGAATCTCCACCTACTTGGACGAAGTTTGTTGTTACACCTTCATCATGTAATACACCTTTAATAAATTGACCGGTAAATCCACCCGTAAATCCAAGCGCTACATTTTCGACACCTAAACGATGAAGAACGCGAGAAACATTAATCCCTTTCCCTCCAGGAAACTTCATATCTTTCTCTGCTCGATTTACTGTTCCTAAATCGAAAGAATTAACTTGTACTACATAATCAATAGATGGGTTTAAAGTAACTGTATAGATCATTGTTTATCAGCCTCAATCACATTTGTTTGTCTTCTATATTTTTCTAAATCAATTTCTAAATGGTTTGTAATAATACTTGCATCTTCAACATTTGCAATTTTTGCAAATGCAACTTCTGAAAACTTACTTTCATCAATTAAGAAATATCCTTCATTTGCTAATGTTAATGCCAGTTGCTTCAAGAGCGCTTCTTCTGGATCTGGTGTTGTAAAACCAAGCTGTTCGTGTACACCATTCGCTCCTAAAAAAGATTTATCGAAGCGATACTTCTGCATACTTTCCTGTGCCATAGCACCAATTAAAGCTTTCGTCCTACTCTTCATCATCCCGCCTAGTAAATACGCACGAATATTATTTTCAACTAAAGCTTCAATATGCATAAGTCCATTCGTTACGACAGTAACATCTTTGTTTATTAAAAATGGAATCATTTCAAATGTTGTACTTCCTGCATCTAAATAAACGCAATCCCCTTGTTCAACAATACTAGCCGCATACTTGGCAATTTGTTGTTTTATTTGAATGTTTTTGGATGATTTTTCAACCATCGTTGGCTCTTGTCCTTTTCCTGTTAAAACAGAGGCACCACCATGAACTCTTTTTAATAACCTTTGCTTTTCCAATTGCGCTAAATCACGACGAATTGTTGATTCAGAGCTTTCTGTTCTTTCCACTAATTGCTGTAATTTAACAACCTTCTGCTCTTTTACAAGTTGCAATATCATTTGATGACGTTCAGGAGTTAACATTTTCTTCACCTCTTCTTTGATTACAGTATAATGAAAACGATCACAAAAATCAACCATAAACATTCATAAATAATCAAAACCAGTCACAAACGGTTATAGACAACAAAAAAGAAACCCATTTGATTGTTATATCAAATGGGTTTCTTTTTTCGATTCACTTATAAAGAAGCTTTATATATACTTAAAACATCGTCTTTATTTAATTTTTTAAAGTTACCGAATTCACCATAAGCCATCGCTTTATCCGCCATTAAGTCAATTTCACTTTCTCTAATAGCGTAATCAGCTAATGTTACTGGAGCTTCAATTGAAGTCCAAAATTGACGTAACACCTCAATTCCCTCTAATGCAACCTCTTTATCTGTCTTCCCATCTGTTTCTACATCGAATACACGAATAGCGAACTGTTTAAAGCGACTCACGTTTTCATCTATAACATGCTTCATCCAATTTGGGAATAGAATCGCGAGTCCGCCCCCATGCGGTATGTCATGAACAGCAGAAACTGCATGCTCAATATTATGAGTTGCCCAGTCTCCTTTTACTCCCATCGCTAAAATGCCGTTTAACGCCATAGTACCGCAATATAAAATTGTTTCCCTATGCTCATAATTTTCTAGATCACTTAAAAGCTTAGGAGCTGTTTCAATTACTGTTCTTAAAACAGATTCACAATAACGATCTTGTAATTCTGTATTCATGCCGTGATGGAAATATTGCTCTAATACGTGCGACATAATATCGACCATACCATAAATCGTTTGATCTCTCGGCACAGACGAAGTATGTAGTGGATCTAAAATTGAAAACTGAGGGAATGTAACTGGACTGCCCCAGCCGTACTTTTCATTCGTTTCCCAGTTTGTAATTACAGATCCTGCATTCATTTCAGATCCTGTTGCTGCAAGCGTAAGCACAGTACCAAATGGTAACGCCTCGCTAGCAAATGCTTTTTTCGTTACAATATCCCACACATCTCCATCATACTTACTACCAGCTGCAATCGCTTTCGTACAGTCGATTACACTTCCTCCACCAACTGCTAAAATAAATTCGACTCCATTGTCTTTACAAATTTGAATCCCTTTCTTTACAGTTGATAAACGAGGATTCGGTTCAACACCTGTCAATTCAAACACTTCCGCATTTATATCCTTTAAAATAGAAATTACATTATCATAAATACCGTTTCTTTTAATACTTCCTCCTCCATATACGAGAAGAACTTTCTTACCGAACTTTGGAATCTCAGTTTTTAACTGCTCTAATTGTCCTTTACCAAAAATAAGTTTTGTTGGATTACGAAATACAAAATTTTGCATATACCTTTACCATCCCTTCCATATGAAAAGCAACTATACTTTTGTATACCACACTTTTTTAATTTCACAAACAAATTTGCTTAACAAAAAAATCCCAGCCTTAAAGGCTGAGATTTTTTATTGATAATAAGGCGAGATCATTAAGTAAACAATAACCCCAGATAAACTTACATATAACCAAATTGGCATCGTCCAACGTACAATTTTACGATGACGTGTTAATTGATTTGTAAAACCAAATACAAGTGCAAACAATGCAAGTGGTACAATAATTGCTGCAAGGATAATATGTGTAATTAAAATGATGAAATACACATATTTAATGAATCCTTCTCCGCCAAAATGTGTTGCTGGCGCCAAGTAATGATACGATAAATATGAAACACAAAATAGTAAAGTCGTTGTAAATGCTGCAAGAATAAATCCACGATGCATTTTTACATTCTTTTTAATAATAGAGAATAATGCTGCTAATAAAAATACAAACGTAAAACTATTAAAGATTGCATTTAACATTGGTAAAATTGTTACATCAAAATGTACTTCTCCTTCATAGCCAACAGGTCCAAAGAACAAAAATAAAATAATCGCATTTACAAGTACAGAAAGCGTTATCACAATAGGAGCATAGCTTTTCTGATTAGTTGATTGATCCACCAAAATGGTCACTCCTCTTCCTTCAAATATGTATACGTAACCTCACTATTTTAACATATTATTCACAGTGTAAATGTGACAATAGTTTGACACAGTAAGACAGAGCAAAGAAAAAAATCCTTCTTAATAAAACTTCTTAAGAAGGATTTTATCGCTTTATTATTTAAATAGCAATGGAATTAGTTTTTGTTAAAAAACGTATTGCTATACGCTTGATATATTTCAGACACTTGATATCCCATTAATGAAATTGCTGTTAATGAAAAGAAACCAATCATAAGAAATCGAAACCACATATAAATCTCCTCCTTGTATTTAGCTTAAAAAACGTTAGCTATATTACAAGTTGAGTGGCACTCTTCATCGTCACTTTCCTTCTTCTTTACAATTGCTGTTATAAATCGAATCATAAAGAAAATCACAAAAGGAAATTGTTCGTAATTTACCTTGGCATAGTTCAGCAACGGCTCGCGCTGCACATCGAACGGAGATGAGAAGGAATAGAACATACCTTGCTCTTCCATATATACAATTACAATTTTCATACAAAATACTATTCCTAGAAACGAAACAATATCTTGCCATTCTGTCGTATATAAAAAGTTATACAGCTCCAATACGTACTCTTCCATCATCATCCCCCCTTCCTTTTTTACCATTTTGCTCGCCTTCGTATAAAAAGTCAAGAAAAAAGTTTATATTCACTATGACAATAGTAATTACTTGTTTCTATGATTATATATGATTCTTTTATAGCAATGATTGGGTGTAACTCTCTTCCAAAACAATAAATTAGAATTGAACGGGCTCTTTATCCTCACTTTTAGGATTCAAAACCGAACTATTTTTATTTCTATTAAAAATAAAATAAGAAACTATAATAAGAACAGTAACAAGCATCGTTAAAAGTGCTTGTGAACGCAAAGATTCAATTGCAACCATTGCAACTAAAACTGCTATAATAGCGGCAATTGTAACATACGTTACATACGGGAAAAGCCACATTTTCACTTTCAAATTTTGTTGTTCTACTTTCCCCATTTTTTTACGTATCTTTAAATGTGAAACTGCTATAACGAGATAAACTAGTAACGCAATCCCACCAGATGCATTCACTAAAAATAAAAAGACTTTATCTGGAGATATGTAACTAAAAACAACTCCAATATAAGCAAAGAACGTTCCAAATAAAACTGCCCGAACTGGAACACCACTACTGTTCAATTTTAAAAATGCCTTTGGAGCATCTCCTCTTTCTGCCATCGAAAAAAGCATTCTTGAGTTTGTATATAAACCTGAATTCAAGCAAGAAAGTACAGCTGTTAAAACGATAAAATTCATAATTTGTGCTGCCGCTGGTATTCCTATATGTTCAAGTACCGCTACAAACGGACTTTTTAATATGTTTGCTGAGTTCCATGGAAGAAGTGTAACAACTACAGCGATAGATCCAATAAAAAATACGAGAATACGCCAAATCACACTATTTGTTGCTGTTTTTACTGCTTTTACAGGTTCGGCAGATTCACCAGCCGCTACAGCAACAATCTCTGATCCCATAAATGAAAATATAACGACGGTGATTCCAAGTAACACCGAACTTATACCATTTGGCATAAATCCTCCTTGACCTACCAGATTCGAAGTGCCAGGCGCTTCCGTTCCTGGTACAAATCCTAAAATAACAGCTAGTCCAAGACAAAGGAACAAAACAATACTTATTACTTTAATAAATGAAAACCAATATTCAAATTCTCCAAATGATTTCACCGAGAAAACATTCGTCAACGTTAATAAAATCGTTAATATTAAGCTTAATAACCAGAGTGGGATTTCTGGAATCCAGTATTGAATAATACCAGCACCTGCTGTAGCTTCTATTGCAATAACAATTACCCAGAAAAACCAATATAGCCACCCAATTGTATAACCTGCCCATGGACCAATTGCCTCTCTTGCATATGTTGCAAATGAACCACTTGTCGGATTAATAGCTGCCATTTCTCCTAGCATTCTCATAACGAAAATAACTAGAAGTCCTGCTAATGCATATGAAACGATAGAACCTGGACCTGCTGAATGCACAACCGCACCACTTCCAACAAACAAACCAGCTCCTATTACGCCACCAATGGAAATCATTGTAATGTGGCGTATTTTGAGGTCTTTCTTAAGATTTTTATCCAACTCTTGTACATCCCCTTCCAAACTTAATTTTGAAATTTATGTAAGAGTATTATGCGAAAAATCTTATCCTATACTTTAAAATATATCAAAATATTCTGAATTTAACAATCGTAATTCGACCTCCTTCAAAAATTATTTCATTAGGTTTAATAATTTCCCATACACAATTGTTGAGAAAATTATAGTCACCTTACAAAAGAATGAATTTTCAGATATCATTAAATAAACAAGATTATACATCTAGACAACTTTTTGTATAGGAGTGTTGATATGTTAAACAAGTTTAAATTCATTTGTTGTACTTTAGTAATTTTCTTACTGCTACCGCTAGCTCCCTTTCAAGCACAAGCAGCAAACAATTTAGGGTCAAAATTACTCGTTGGATATTGGCATAACTTTGATAACGGTACTGGCATTATTAAATTAAAAGATGTTTCACCAAAATGGGATGTAATAAATGTATCTTTCGGTGAAACTGGTGGTGATCGTTCCACTGTTGAATTTTCCCCTGTGTATGGTACAGATGCAGAATTCAAATCTGATATTTCCTATTTAAAAAGTAAAGGAAAAAAAGTAGTTCTTTCAATAGGTGGACAAAATGGGGTCGTTTTACTTCCTGACAATGCTGCTAAACAACGTTTTATTAATTCCATACAATCTCTAATCGATAAATACGGTTTTGATGGAATAGATATTGACCTTGAATCAGGTATTTACTTAAACGGTAATGACACTAATTTTAAAAACCCAACAACTCCTCAAATCGTGAATCTTATCTCAGCAATTCGAACGATTTCAGACCATTACGGTCCAGATTTCCTATTAAGCATGGCTCCTGAAACAGCTTATGTTCAAGGCGGCTATAGCGCATATGGAAGCATCTGGGGTGCATATTTACCGATTATTTACGGAGTGAAAGACAAACTAACATACATTCACGTTCAACACTACAACGCTGGTAGCGGGATTGGAATGGACGGTAATAACTACAATCAAGGTACTGCAGACTACGAAGTCGCTATGGCAGATATGCTCTTACATGGTTTTCCTGTAGGTGGTAATGCAAATAACATTTTCCCGCCCCTTCGTTCGGATCAAGTCATGATTGGACTTCCTGCAGCACCAGCGGCCGCTCCAAGTGGCGGATATATTTCTCCAACTGAAATGAAAAAAGCTTTAGATTATATCATTAAAGGAATTCCTTTCGGAGGAAAGTATAAACTTTCAAATCAGAGTGGCTATCCTGCATTCCGTGGCCTAATGTCTTGGTCTATTAATTGGGATGCAAAAAACAACTTTGAATTCTCTAATAACTATAGAACATATTTTGATAGTCTTTCCTTGCAAAAATAATAAAAAACAACAATAGGTTTTATATGACCTATTGTTGTTTTTTATTTATGTAAATTACTTTTTCACTTCTACATGATGAAGAAATTCTTTTCCATCTCTTGAATAACTATTCACAAGACTTAAAAGCAACTTCCCACCAACCAACATCGCACGTTCATCAAAATCGAATTGAGGATGATGGTGTGGATATGTTGCCCCTATTTCTTCATTACCGGCACCTGTGAAGAAAAATGCTCCTGGAACATGTTCTAAGTAGTATGCAAAATCTTCTCCGCCCATAATAGGTGGTACTTCCATGACCCTTTCTTTGCCAAGATCGTGTTCCGCAACCGTCATAAAATGACGTGTTTCAGCTACATGATTTATTAATATTGGATAGCCTCGTTTATATTGAATATTAACTTCAGCATGAAGGGACTGACAAATCCCCTCAACAACTCGTCTAAATTCCTTCTCCATATATTCTCTCACTTCAGGATCTAACGTTCGAATGGTTCCTGTAAACGTAGCAGTATCCGCAATAATATTATCGGCTTGCCCGGCATGGAATGTACCAACTGTTAAAACTGCTGATTGAAGTGGATCGACTTTTCTACTCACTAAAAGTTGCAACTGATTAATAACTTGTGTTGCAACGATAATAGCATCTACAGTATGATGTGGCATACCGCCGTGACCACCTCGCCCTTGAATCTTCACTTCAAAAGTATCAGCTGCCGCCATCATTGCTCCAGCTTTCGTTCCAACAATTCCTAAAGGCATCTGAGAAGATAAATGTGTACCAAAAACAACATCTACTCCTTCTAAACAACCATCCTCAATCATGGCAATTGCTCCGCCAGGCTCTTTCTCTTCTGCATGTTGATGAATAAGGACTATTTTTCCTGAAAGTTGGTCTCTGTTATCACTTAATATTTTTGCAACTCCTAAAAGTGTTGCTGTATGTCCATCATGGCCACAAGCGTGCATTACACCAGGAACCTTTGATTTATATGAAACTTTCTTTTCATCTTGAATAGGTAGTGCATCAAAATCAGCACGTAGCGCCATCGTCTTCCCAGGTATTCCACCTTCAATTACGCCGATTACCCCTCTTCCCCCGACATCTGTTTTCACATCAATATGAAAACTTTTTAAAATTTCAGCTATTTTTTTCGGTGTTTCTATTTCTTGAAACGATAGCTCTGGGTATTGATGAAAATCTCTTCGCCACGAAACCATTTGATTATATAAACTTTCCAATTCTTTATGCCATGTTTCTATCATAGAAATTCCCCTTTCTTTTTAACAGTTTAAATAAAAAATACATAATATTCTGTATTTAATCAATAAAAAAAGAGAACTTTCTTTAAAAGTACTCTTAATTCTTCAAAATATTAAACGTTCTACTTCAGTCACTACTTTGCTTCAATACAAATAGTGAAAGTTCCGGTACACTCAAAAATCTAACAGGCATTCGGGTTGTCCCAATACCACGATTTACGTATAAATGTAACAGCTTACTCTTCCCTTCTAATTCATACATACCTTCAACATGACTCTCAGCTAGTTTTGTAGTAATTAAAGGACCTACAAAAGGAATTTGAACTTGTCCTCCGTGACTATGTCCTGACATTTGAAAATCGACTGGATAACGAGATACTTTATCTACAACATCCGGCTCATGTATTAATAGCATATTGAAATCTTGTTGTCTTAAGTTTTTTAAAGTCGAGTCTATTTGTGGCTTCCCTAATAAAAAATCATCCAAACCTGATATTGTAATATACTTGCCGTTTTCCCCTTTAATTTTCTGCACTTCATTTACTAACACAGAAAAACCAGCTTCCTCCATATACTTTTTGTAAAATAAACTACCGCCCCCACCTCTATCATGATTCCCAAACACAGCATATTTTCCTAGGGGAGCTTTAATTTTCTGCAAAATAACCTTTGCTTCTTCTCTTTCCGCACTATAGGATCCAAACTTATCTATTAAATCTCCTGTAAAAACTACTATATCTGGATGTAATTCATTCATCTTCTCCACCAAATTTTCTAGTTGTTTCAATGTAAAATCTGGTCCTAAATGTAAATCTGAGAACTGCAATATTTTTTTATTATTAAACTCTTTAGGAATTGTAGGAGCTTCTATTTCATTCCACGTAACTGTTACTAGTCTTCTTTCTATTTCAGTCGCATAGAAATACAAACTTACTGGTATCATTAATATACTTATGAAACTAATAATAAATATCTTTACGATTGATTTTTTTCGTTCTTTTTTTACATGATGCGTATTCATGTTTTCACCTCTAAAATCACTTTAAATCCTTATTGTTACATTAATGTGACAACATGAACAATGTTCGTTACATCCAATTTCAGCCCCACTCACTTTGACAAATTTATACAGAAATCATATCATATTTTTATCATACATAGATTCTTTAAAATGTTTCTTCTATTCATTCCATCATTCTATTAAGGAGAGGTTATTCATGTCTGTATTTACACCAGAAGAAATTACGGAACTTGCTGCTAATTCTGGAAGAAAAAAAGCTCATTTATCATTGCTCCCTATGCTAATTCTCGGTTTTTTTGGTGGTGCTTTCATAGCATTAGGATATTTACTTGATATCCATGTTATCGGAACAATGCCAAAATCTTGGGGATCATTTACTAGCTTTTTAGGTGCTGCCGTATTCCCTATCGGTCTTATACTCGTTATCCTTGCAGGCGGTGAATTAGTAACTGGCAACATGATGACCGTTTCAATGGCATGGCTTCACAAAAAAATCGACTTATTTCACTTCATACGAAATTTAGTTATTGTTACGTTTAGCAACTTCATAGGTGCTATATTCGTCGCTTATTTTTTTGGTCATATCGTCGGCTTAACGGAGGGAGCTTTTTTAGCAAAAACAGTTTCTATTGCACAAGCTAAACTACAAGATACACCACTGCAAGCCTTCATTTCTGCAATCGGGGGTAATTGGCTCGTTTGTTTAACTGTTTGGCTCAGTATGGGAAGTAAAGAATTTATCGGAAAGATTGTCGGTATTTGGTTCCCTGTTATGACTTTTGTTGCGATTGGATTTCAACACGTTGTAGCCAATATGTTTGTCATCCCAGCTGCAATTTTTTCTGGTCATTTAACTTGGGTTGAATATTTTCCAAACTTCATTTTTGTTTTCTTCGGAAACTTAGTAGGGGGTATGTTATTTGTAGCATTACCTTATTTCATATCTTATAATAAGAAACTACCTTCCAATAAAGAGCAAACTGCATTAAAGAAAAAATCTGTATCCGCTTAAATTGAATGTCTATAAATTGGTCCTAAAAAATATTACAAATTTCATTTTTTTTACGAATATATGTGCGTACACTTGTTCTCGAATGTTTTATACGTTATAATAACAACTTAAATAGCATTATTTACATATGAGGTGAAAACATGAATAAAACAGAATTAATCAAAAACGTAGCACAAAACGCTGAGATTTCTCAAAAAGAAGCTACTGTAGTTTTACAAACTGTAGTAGAATCAATCACTAACTCTTTAGCTGCTGGCGAAAAAGTACAACTTATCGGATTCGGTACATTCGAAGTTCGTGAAAGAGCTGCTCGTACAGGCCGTAACCCACAAACGGGTGAAGAAATGCAAATCGCAGCTTCTAAAGTACCTGCTTTTAAAGCTGGTAAAGAACTAAAAGAAGCTGTAAAATAATGAAAAATAGCCTTCTCATTTATGAGAAGGCTATTTTTTTCATGACATAATTAATAAAAATTTGACCATTATGCTGCTTATTTTGTTCCTTTATGCAAATAAAACCTTTGCTTTCAAAGAAAGGTTTTGCTGTAATACTCGCCTCTGTATATATATCCCTATGCTGCAAGTTCACTGCTTCTTTTTCTAACTTCTGTAGTATGTATGATGCTATCCTTTTTCCTTGATAATCTTTATGCGTAAATAAGCGATCTACGTAATGATCATCATTATAATCCCCAAATCCCACTATCACACCTTTATAATCAGCAACGTAACAAATATTCTTTTCTAAAGACTGTAGCCATCTCTCTCTATCTAGTCGCTCTGGGGCCCACGCCTGTAGCTGTAACTCGTTATAATCTTTTGCATTCACCGTATGAACCGTTTCATAGAACAATTGTAATACTTGCTCTAAATCCTCCTTCTGGAATGTTCTAATTTTAATATCTTTAAACATATGTAAAACTCCTTATCAAACTAACTCTTTTATTTCGGTTATCCGGATAATTATTTCGTGTTTATTTTCGAAACAGTTTCTTCCACTATATATGATTCTACTTCTGCTCTTTCTAAATTATTTCGACTTTTCCTTCTAAGCGAACAATAAACAATACTTATACAAAGTATTGTTTATTGTTAACAAAGCATATTAAATTCGCTTTATAGCTGAAAGTGTTTAAGATTTCAATTTAACTCTTTGCAATCTTAATGCATTTAATACGACTGATACAGAACTAAACGCCATCGCTGCACCTGCAACCCAAGGAGCTAAGAAACCCAGCGCCGCAATCGGAATTCCTAGGCCGTTATAAGCTAACGCCCAGAATAGATTTTGCTTAATATTTCTAATCGTCATTTTACTCATGAAAATTGCATCAGCAATACTATTTAAATCACCACGGATTAACGTAATATCCGCTGCTTCCATCGCTACATCTGTTCCTGTTCCAATTGCCATTCCAATGTCCGCTGTAGCAAGAGCAGGAGCATCATTAATTCCATCTCCAACCATAGCCACTTTCTTACCACTAGCTTGAAGTTTCTTCACTTCTTCTGCTTTTCCTTCTGGTAATACTTCTGCAATTACGTGATCAATACCAACTTGCTTAGCGATTGCCTGAGCAGTTTGTGTATTATCTCCTGTAATCATAACAACGTCTAGACCCATTTTCTTAAGTC
Source organism: Bacillus sp. RC242 (assembly GCF_044908245.1). Taxonomy (NCBI): domain Bacteria; kingdom Bacillati; phylum Bacillota; class Bacilli; order Caryophanales; family Bacillaceae; genus Bacillus; species Bacillus sp. RC242. The sequence goes on along the minus strand of NZ_JBIYCZ010000015.1, from coordinate 116,104 downwards.
TTGCGATAGCTGCTTTTGAAGTATCTTTTACAGTATCTGCAACGGCGACTATACCAGCATATTCTTTATTGATCGCAATAAGCATTGCTGTTTTTCCTTCTCGTTCTAGCTCTTCCATCGATTTAGAAACTTCTTCAATACCAATATCGAATTTCTTCATTAATCGACGTGTACCAATTAATAATTGTTTCCCTTCTACAACTGATTCGATACCGAATCCCGGAATTGCTTCAAACGTTTCTGAACTTGGGATATCAATTTTCTTTTCTTTAATTCCTTCTACAATCGCTTCTGCAAGTGGATGTTCAGAATTTTTTTCTGCCGCACCTACTAAACGTAGTATTTCTTCTTCATGGAATCCATCTGCTACAATTACATCTGTTAACACAGGCTTCCCATTTGTCACAGTACCTGTTTTATCTAGAATAACTGTATCTAATCGGTGCGTCGCTTCTAAATGCTCTCCGCCTTTAAATAAAATACCGTATTCAGCTGATCTTCCTGATCCCGCCATAATAGATGTAGGTGTCGCAAGACCTAATGCACATGGACAAGCGATAACAAGTACTGCTATCATTTTCTCAAGTGCTCCACCAAAATCACCAGGCGTAACAAATATCATCCACACCGCAAATGTGATAATAGCAATCACAACTACAACAGGTACGAAAATACCCGAAATTTGATCAGCTACCCTTTGAATAGGAGCTTTCGACCCTTGAGCCTCTTCCACTACTTTAATAATTTGAGCTAATGCAGTGTCTCTTCCTACTTTAGTTGCCTTAACTTTTAAAAATCCATTTTTATTCATTGTAGAACCGATTACTACATCTCCAATTGTTTTATCAACCGGAATACTCTCGCCTGTTAACATCGATTCATCTATTGCTGACTTTCCTTCTACAATTTCCCCGTCTACCGGGATTTTTTCCCCTGGTTTCACATAAACGATATCACCGGCTACCACTTCTTCGATTAAAATTTTTATTTCTGTTCCATCTCGTACAACAGTAGCGGTTTTCGCCTGTAGTCCCATTAATTTTTTAATTGCTTCTGACGAGCGTCCTTTTGCTTTCGCCTCAAATAATTTACCTAAAATAATTAATGTAATAAGTACTGCACTCGTTTCAAAATACAAGTCTGTCATATGTTCCGAAGAACCAATCGACCTAATACTTAAATACACACTGTAGAAATATGCTGCAGACGTTCCAAGTGCAACGAGAACATCCATATTGGCGCTTTTATTACGTAACGCTTTATAAGCTCCAACATAAAACTGCCCACCAATGATAAACTGAACTGGAGTTGCAAGAGCTAGCTGCACCCAAGAGTTCATAAGCATATCAGGTAAATAAATAAAAGATGTAAATGAAAAATGACTCACCATTGCCCACAATAACGGAAATGATAAAATAAACGAAAAAATAAACTTCTTCTTTTGTCGCTCAATTTCTTTTAAGCGGTGATCTGTTGATGAATCTTGCTCATCTGATTTTACTTCTAATTTATATCCTAACTTTGTAATCGCGCTCTTCATTTCATTTACATTAATTTCATCAGGATTAAAGTCAACTGTAGCCGATTCTAAAGCAAAATTTACTGTTGCTTTATTCACACCTTCTAGCTTATTCAAACGTTTTTCTACTCTATTCGCACATGCTGCACATGTCATTCCCGAAACAGTAAACTCAGCTTTATCACTTACAATTCCATATCCTAACGATTCAACTTTTTCTTTAAATTGTTGCGGATTAGTTTTAGTTGGATCGTATATAATTTTTGTTTTTTCAAGTGCAAAATTTACATTTGCATCTTGAACACCTTCTACTTTTTTAAGACCTTTTTCAATTCTATTTGCACATGCTGCACATGTCATTCCTGATATTTGAAGATTGGCCTCTTTTTGTTCATTCATGTCTCTCACCTCTATATACCCTTATAAGGTATAATTATTAGCAAAATAAATCGTACTTCGTTTAAAGTACGATTTATTTCCGTATCTAAAAATAATTATTGAACATCGTATCCTTGATCTTCAATTACAGCAACGATATCTTTTAACGTTACAACTGATGAGTCGATAGTAACTTCAACAGTTCCTTCTGATAATTGAACTTTCACTTGTTCAACACCGTTTAGTTCTTTCACGCTGCCTTCGATAGAATTTACACAATGTCCACAAGACATACCTTCAACTTGTAATGTTAACTGTTCCATTTAAAATCCTCCTCTTGTTTCTTCATTGTTTGTTAATCACAACTACATCTTACCATACCCCCCTAAGGTAATCAATGGTTTTGTATCATGATTTTAATTCTTTTCTAAAATCTTTATTTTTTTGCTCCAATTATGAATTTATATATCTTCTCCTATATAAACAAAAGCCAAGCTAGTCAAATACTAGCTTGGCTTTTATGCTTTTGAAAAACGTTCAAATACTGTCATTAATTCTTCAATTGCTTCGTCACCATTACCATTTTTAATAGCTCCTGAAACACAATGACTCGTATGATTTTTTAAGACACCCATTCCTACCTTTTTCATCGCTGCATTAATCGCAGAAATTTGAACTAAAATATCCACGCAATAACGATCATTTTCAATCATATTTTGAATACCACGGACTTGGCCTTCAATTCTCTTTAATCTATTTATAATTTGTTCTTTTTCTTTTTCTGATCTATGTGTTACTGATTCATGGTCCTTATGATCCATATTATCACCTTCTTAAAGTTTCTCTTCATCCAATAAAACAATTGCTTTTATGAGTATATCAATTATATCATCAAATATCTATGTATGATACCCCATATGAGTATATTTTCGCTTTATGATTATCCTTAACACATTATTAGCTTCTCAGTCTCAATTATTATGATACCCTTTCTTTTTTTCAAAAAAGCATTTCATCTCCCATCAAAACTCAATAAAGTGAAACTTTAATCACCCCTCACCAATCGAGCTTTTATGGGTAGCTAATGCGGGATAAAATGAAACAATAATAAGCGGGGATTGTCCATTCCCCACTTATTATTCGCCCACAAATATAAAAGCCTCAATCTTCTCACATTTAAATTGAGGCTTTTTTCTTCCTATATATAATTATTGCTGGTCACATACTTTTGTATCATTCACTACTGAAGTTCCTTCAACGGTTACCGTATGAAAACAGTCATTTACACGAACTGTCACAACATTATCTTGCCGATCAATGATATGATATTCATTAAAATTTTTATTCAGAGCACTGCGAATTTGTTCTCCTTCATAAATTGGAATGCCATGTGATAAAACCCAAATAAGCCCAGCGATAGCAAGAATAGTTTTCATACGATCTACCTCCTTGAGAATATAGTGAACTTTAAATCCGCGCTTTTTCAGCTTTACTAATCATAAATTGAATTAACCAAGCCCTTTTGGAAGTAAGTTCATTTCGTCTATTTTATGTTTATGCTAATTGTGACGGAATTGTGACAACTTTTTGTCTCTTTAGACGAAAAGTTGAAACAAAACGTTCAAAAAGGACAATTCTACTTATGTGAACAAAAAGGCTATGGAGAATTTCCTCCATAGCCTTTTTGTTCAATTTTATTAAATGACCATTTCACTATGCTTAATCTTAAGCGTTTCAATTTGAATTGTAGCGTGTTCAATATGGAACTCCTGTTTTAACATAGTAATAATATTTTGAAGCACTTCTTGATCGTCCTGTTTTTTATCAATCATTACATGGACACTTAATGCATCTAATCCTGATGTAATTGTCCAAATGTGGAGATCGTGTATATCACGTACACCCTCTACTTCTTTAATAGCTTGCTTAACTTGTTCTATCTTAATTGAAACAGGTGTACCCTCCATAAGTATATGAATGGAATGTTTTGTTACTCCCCATGCACTCTTTAAAATTAATAGCGCTACAATTACTGAGATAATTGGATCTGCAATATACCATGAAAATAAAGACATAAGTGCACCAGCTACTAACGCACCAACTGAACCTAAAGCATCTCCAAGAACATGTAAATATGCGCTACGTAAATTGACGTTATTTTTCACATCACCTTGTCTCATAAGAGCCCATGCACTAATTAAATTCGCTAGTAAACCAATTGATGCGATTAACATCATTGGACCACTTGCTACAGTTGGTGGTTCAAAAAAACGACCAATTGCTTCCCATACGATAAGCCCTGCTACAACAAATAATGTAATTCCATTAATTAATGCTGCTAATATTTCAAAACGATAATATCCATATGTTTTTGTAGAAGTAACCGTTCTAGCTGCAAGTCCTATTGCAATTAAACTTAATAATAATGAACTTGTATCACTTAACATATGTCCTGAATCAGATAATAAGGCCAAACTATTTGTAACTAGTCCTCCAAAAAATTCAAGGAACATAATAGTTGCTGTAATTACTAAAGCTGTAATTAACCCTTTTCTATTCCCTTTCCTGCTCTCCTCAAAATGATGATGTCCATGCGAATGCCCGTGAGTATGTCCATGATGTTGGTGACCTTGATGATGTCCCATATAAATTCCTCCTTTTAATTTTGTTTTGTCTTTAATAATTCCTCTATTGAATTTTCACTTATTTATAAATGGCTCTTTTCTTACCTGAATCGAACTTGTTGGACAGCCGTCACTTGCCGCCAACATTGCTTTCAAGAAAGTTTTTGGGATTCCCATTATTCCTTGATTATTATCTAATGCACTAAATGATTTCCCTCTTCCATCTAATTGATATATATCAGGTGCTATAGAAGTACATAATCCACATGACTCACAATTCTTTTTATTTACGACCGTATAATGTAACAATATAAATCACCTCCATTATAAATATACAATACATCGGTAGGGTATATTAAAGTGTTTATTTTATACAAATTTCCCTATTCAAATAATAATGGTCTATCGGTTTTAAATCGTTATCCAATTCATAAACCAATGGTGTTCCTGTTGGAATGTTTACATTCTCTATATCTTCATCTGAAATTTGATCTAAATGTTTTACTAAAGCACGTATTGTATTTCCATGTGCTGCAATAATTACTTGTTTACCAGCTTTTACATTAGGAGCTATCTCTTCATCCCAATATGAAACAACTCGTTTCTCTGTATCTTCTAGATCTTCTGTAAGAGGAAACTCATGATCTTTTAAATCTCTATATTTCGGATGTGCCGCTTCATATCTTTTGTCATCTTTTGTAAGTGATGGTGGGCGTACATTTGTTGAACGTCTCCATAAAGTTACTTGTTCATCACCATATTTTCTCGCTGTTTCTTCCTTGTTTAATCCTTGAAGCGCACCGTAATGACGCTCATTTAATTTCCATGTTTTATGAACAGGTATCCACATCAAATCCATTTCTTCGAGAGTAATCCATAAAGTACGCATCGCTCTTCTCAAAACAGATGTATATGCTATATCAAATGAGAAACCATTAGCTTTCAGCATTACTCCGGCTTCTCTTGCTTCTTCCAAACCTTTATTGGATAAATCAACATCCGTCCAACCTGTAAACCGATTTTCAACATTCCATTCACTTTGTCCGTGCCGTATTAAAACTAGCTTTACCATACTTATTATCTCCTCTCCTTTTAAAGTTGCATTTTCATAAAGAAGTATCTTTATGAAAATGCATGATTACATATCAAGTTCTTTCTTATTCAGTTCACTACTATGACTAAACGCTAATTCAATTAATCCATTTACGTGAGAATCATCTAATGAATAAAAAACAAGTTTCCCCTCTTTACGCTTTTTCGCTAATCCTATCGTTTGTAATAGCCTTAAGTGATGTGAAGCTGTTGCAATACTACTATGAATAATACTTGCGACATCACGTACGCAAAGCTCTTTTTCCGTATACAACGCATAAGCAATTTTCAAACGTGTTTCATCTGCAAGTGCCTTAAACATTTTCGCTACACTACTTATATTTTCTTTCTCTAACATATCACTTGCATGTTTTACGTTTTGCTCATCATGATAACAAAGTTCACAATGTTCTTCCTTCATATGTAACACCTCTTATTCAAATACATATTTGATTATGTATGTAGTATACCTTATAAACGATAAACATTCAAATGTTTATTTGAATGTTTATCGTTTATACCTTAAATATGTTTATACAACAAAAAGAATCCCACATACTATGGGATTCTTTTTGTGCTATTATCGATTATTCTACAACTGACTAATAAATCTTAACCCTTTACTTAAAGATGTCGGCACAACAGATGCATGATTCTCCCCTTCAGCTTCATAAAACATAAATCTAAACTGATCGTGTTTTACTTGGAGAAGGCGCTCTGATAATTCGTTTGCACCTACAACCATATGCTCTCGTTCCAATGACCCAACTGTAAGGAATACTCCCGTTTCAACCTTAGCATTGTTTAATTCATTTATAAGATTCTTTTCTTTTTCAAGCACGGATTGGTTATTCCACCAAATAGATGGACTACTTATAAAATAATTTTGAAAGGCATTTACGCTTGCGAATAGTATATGTAAAGCAAATAGACCACCTAAAGAATGTCCAAATAACGTTTGCTTTCCTTTATCAATCTCAAATTCCTTTTCAATTTGTGGTTTCAATTCTTCTTCAATAAAAGTAAAGAAGTTATGTGCTCCCCCTGTTTTAGGCCACGGTTTACCGTCCGGTTTTAACGGGGCATCTTTTGAAATTACGACAGGTGTAAGATCATAACATCTTTCTTCTCCTGAAAATGCGCCTTCAATTGGATAACCAATACCTACTATAATTGCTGGTGACACACCTGTTTTTTCTGCTCTTACCGATTGTATTTTAATAGCTTCATGGAACGTTTGGAAAAAGGCGTTCCCATCTAATACATATATAATAGGATAACCAGAATCCGGTGCTGGCTGCTTCGGTTTTGAAATATGAATTTGATACTCACGATTCTCTAATGTCGAATACATTTTCCACTGTTCGGTATTAGATACAATAATTTGTTGTTTTTCAATAGCAGTATTCATTATGCACATCCCCCCTTAACTCGTTACATACATCTCTACTTTTTCCTCTTGAAATACACTATCATAACCGAAGCAAACGGGAGCTCCGTTATATGGATCTATCATGACACGCGCATCGATATGAAATACCTCTTTTAGCACCTCGTTTGTAATAATTTCTATAGGACTACCAGTTGTAATAATGTTTCCTTCTTTCATTGCGATAATTTTATCTGAAAATCTAGCTGCGTGGTTAATATCATGTAATACCATTACGACCGTACAATTATGTTCTTTATTCAGTTTCTCAACGATTTGCAGTACATCTAATTGGTGTGACATATCAAGGTATGTCGTTGGCTCATCTAATAATAAAACTTCCGTCTCTTGCGCTAAGGCCATTGCTAGCCATACTTTTTGTCTTTGTCCACCTGATAAATTCGCAATTTGTCTCGTTCGAAACGCTGATGTTTTGGTAATATCTAATGCCCAATCAATCATTTCTTTATCTTTTGAAGTTAACTTATTCACGTTATTACGATGTGGATAACGCCCATAAGAAACCAACTCTTCTACCTTAATCTCTCCCGGGGCAATCGGATTTTGCGGAAGCAAAGCTAACTGTTTCGCGATTTCTTTCGTTGAAATCGTATTTAAATCTTGTCCTTGTAAATATACTTTACCGCTTTTTTGTTTTAAAATTCTTCCCATCGTTTTTAATAATGTCGATTTTCCGCATCCATTTGGACCTATAATTGTCGTTACTTTTCCCTTTTGTATTTCCACATTTAAATCGCGAAACACTGTAAGTTTTTCATAATTTGCTTCCAAGTTTTTTGCACTTAAAATATTCACTTGTATTTCCTCCTCTTACGCTTTCGCCTTATAAAGTAAATATAAGAAATACGGTACACCGACAATAGCAATAACAATCCCTACAGGCAATTCTGCAGGCATAAAAATTGTTTTTGCGATAAAATCTGAAGCAATTACAAGTAGCATCCCAATTACTCCGCATGTAGGAATTACATATTTATGTTGAATGCCAACAAGTCTTTTGGCTATATGTGGCGCCATTAGACCAATAAATCCAATACTTCCTGAAACAGCAACACATGCACTTACAAGTCCAATACTGCTTAATAATAGAATAGACTTCTCTCTTTCTACTGAAACACCTAGACTTGTAATACTCGTTTCTTCCAATTGAAATAAATCTAGCAAATAAGCTTTCTTTTTTATAATTGGAATTAATATAATAAGCCACGGCAACATTGCAATAATGTATTTCCAGTTTGCATTATATATGCTACCTGAAACCCAGACAGCTGCCATTTCAAAGTCAGTTGCTTTCATTTTCAATGATAAATACATAGAAAACGCTCCGAAACCTGACCCTATTGCGATCCCTGTTAGTAACAGACGCTGTGAATCTAACTTTCCATTTCGCCAAGAAAATATATAAATTAATATAGCCGCGCCTAACCCTCCAACTAAGCCAAACATCGGCATCATCATTATAGAAATCCAATCCGTACTCTTTATTTGTCCTTGGAAAAAGAACATAAAAATTACGATTGCAGTTCCTGCACCAGCATTTACTCCTAAAATACCCGGATCTGCTAAACCATTTCTCGTAATCCCTTGAATAACAGCGCCAGCTATCCCTAGACCTAATCCTACTAGGCCAGCAATTATGATTCGCGGCAGTCTAAAATCAAATATAACTAAATCATGTTCCGGGACTGGATCAATCCGAAAAATTGTTCGAAAGACGTCCATAATTGTAATATCAAATGTACCATTCGTTAAGCTAATATAAATGGTACATAAAATTAAAAGTATAATAGTACCCATAGTCATTACAAAACGCTGACTTGAGCCTTTAAGCATGTCTCTCTCCCCCTCTTGTACGAATTAAATAAAGGAAGAAAGGAATTCCAATTAGAGACGTAACAACGCCTATTGGTGTTTCAAATGGATAGTTTACAAATCTGCTTAACACATCACATAAAGCAAGAAACACACCACCAATTACTCCAGCACAAGGCACAATCCATTTATAATCTACACCGATTAAAAAGCGGGTAATATGAGGAATAATTAGTCCTACAAAACCTATTTTCCCTACTAAAGCAACTGCTGTGCCAGTCAGAAATACAACAGATAAAATTGCAGTCATTTTTATAATTTTCGTACGCTGTCCTAAATTAATAGACACTTCTTCTCCCAATGAAAGGATTGTAATAGATTTTGAAATAAGAAGTGCTAAAATAATACCAACTATACCAAAAGGAATTGCTAATTTAAGTATATTGGGATCTACTTGATCTAATTTCGCATTGTACCAAAAACTAATATTTTGAGAGACTTGAAAATAAGAAGCAATTGCGGCAGAAAGACTACTTAAAAATGTCCCTATCACGGTTCCTATAATTGCTAATCTTACAGGTGACAATCCGTTTCTAAGCAGTGAACCAAATCCAAAAACAATCCCCGCGCCTAATGCTGAACCCAGCATAGAACATAAAATCATGTTGACTGAAGACATTCCCGGAAGGAATACCATACACATTGTAATAACAAAAGCAGAACCATCCGTCACACCCATAATAGAAGGGGATGCAAGATAATTCCTTGTCATCCCCTGCATAAGTGCTCCTGATATGGCTAGAAAAGCTCCAACTAAAAGAGCTCCAATTACCCTTGGTAAACGAGATGTAACAATAATATTATGATTTACATTACTCGAATCAAAATGAAACAATGCATTCCACGTCGTTTCAAAATCGATATTTTTTGTCCCATATAAGATAGATAAAATAACAGTAAGTAAAATACATATGGGTGCTAAGCATAAAATTATCATTGGAAGTGAATTTATTTTCCGCATATCATTCAACGCACCTTACTAATTTTATTATTTAGTCAAATTTTTCACTGCTTCTTTTAAAAATACTGTTTTACTCCAAGCAGTACCACCTTGTGCAATAGGATCTACAGTATTTACAAATACTTTCTTCTCTTTTACAGCATTTACACTTTGCCAAATTGGATTACTTTCTATTTCTTCTAGTACTTTTGGTTTATTATTTTCACTTGCTTCATATTGTAAAAATACGTAATCTGGATTTATTTGAGCCAGTTGTTCTAAAGAGAGTTTCTCTTGCGCTTTTACATTTTTAAGTTGTTCTGGAGCAGTTAATCCAAGGTCTTTATAAATTACAGGGTTGAAGTATACTCCTTCTGGATAAACGAATAATGTATTCGCTCTTAATCTTATTACAAGTACCTTTTTATCTTTTAACTTATCTCCAATTTTTGCTTTCGCTTTTTCAGCGTCTGCTTTATAATCCTTAATAATTTTTTCTGCTTTGTCTTTTTTACCAGATAGTTCTCCCATTAATTTTAAGTTTTCTTCCCAATCTGTAGAAACATGTGATATTGGGATTGTTGGAGCTACCTTCGTAAATTTCTCAGCCGCTTCTGCTGGGAATTTCGTACTTGATGTAATAACATCAGGTTTTAATTGAAGTAATGTTTCAAAGTTGGGTTCCATTTTCTCACCGACAGATTTCGCACCTTCTAAATCTTTTGCAACGTTCCCTGGTAATTTCCCACCAACCGTAATTGCACCTACCGGTTTAATTCCAAGTACTGCCGCATCTTCCATTGACTCTAAACTAGCTGTCGCAATTTTATCTACTTTTGCTGGTACTGTATATTCTTTACCTAAATATGTAATCTTTCGCTTTTCGTCTTTTTTCGTTTCCGTAGCCTTTGTCTGTTGTTTTTGTTCCCCAGAAGTTTTGTCTGCACTATTACATGCTGCTAAACCAACACTTAAAACTGTAACCATCCCTAATGTAAATAACTTCTTGTTCATCTTTATATATCTCCTCTCGAAATCTTCAAATATATTATTTCAACAATGAAACTTAATTATATGAAACATAATCCTCATCTATATTTCACATCATTAATAAATCTACGTAAAATGGAGAGCCATTCTCGTTCACTTCCCCTAGTATTAAATTCTTTACAACCCTCATCCCACGATAATCACTACCAGTGATAATGATTATCGTTATTAAGTATATATTTAATATCAGATTATTTCAAGAATGATTTAAAAAATTTTAACAAACTGAACAAAAAAGAAGTATCTCCTTTTTTCAGGAAGATACTTCTTTTTTTAGAAATCTATATGTAATTCAACTGGACAATGGTCCGATCCCATCACTTCACTATTAATTTTCGCATCGGTAATTTTATGTTTTAGCCTTTCAGAAATCACAAAGTAGTCTAAACGCCAACCGATATTTTTCGCTCTTGCACCCATACGGTATGACCACCATGAGTACGCTCCTTCTTGATCGGGATAAAGATAGCGATACGTATCAATGAATCCCGCCTCTAAAACACATGTAAATTTCTCTCTTTCTTCATCCGAAAAACCAGGATTTTTCCGATTACTTTTCGGATTTTTTAAATCTACTTCTTTATGGGCAACATTTAAATCTCCACAAAAAATAACTGGTTTCTTTTCATCTAATCGCTTAATATAGGCCCTGAAATCATCTTCCCATTTCATTCTGTAATCTAAGCGTTCTAATCCACGTTTGGAGTTTGGTGTATATAACGTTATCATATAAAAATCTTCGAATTCTAACGTAATAACTCGTCCTTCTTGATCATGCTCTTCAATCCCTAAACCGTATGTAACAGAAAGCGGTTCTTTTTTCGTGAAAATAGCCGTTCCTGAGTAGCCTTTTTTCACAGCATAATTCCAGTATGTATAGTATCCCTCTGGATTTAAATCAATTTGCCCATCTTGTAATTTAATCTCTTGTAAACAAAATATATCAGCTTTTGATTCCTCAAGATATTCTAAAAATCCACCTTTTGCAATAACTGCTCGCAAACCATTTACATTCCATGAAATCAACTTCATCTATGTTCCTCCTCTTGATGTGCATTTTCAATTTTCATGCTAACACAAAATAGATACCCTATCATAGTTTCATCTTTGTAATCTTGCTCTTACATTCATAAATGCGTACATACGTACTTTATTCAGGTTATACTAATGCCAGAGGTGATGTTCTGTGCATAATGAAGAGTTCACAGTAACAAATGAGTATTGGCAAGCAATTATTCATAATGACTCCACATATGATGACAAATTCTTTTACGCTGTAAAATCAACCGGTATTTTTTGCCGACCATCATGTAAATCGAGAATACCGAATAAAAACAATGTACGTATTTTTCTTAAGGCAGAGCAAGCATTACATGAAAATTTTCGTCCGTGTAAACGTTGTAAACCAAACGGGCTAACTTTACCTAATGAAGAATGGGTAGAGCAAATTAAAGAATATATCCAAAAACATTATTGTGACGTGTTAACCCTCGACTTACTCGCAGAAATATGCCATGGTAGCCCTTATCATCTACAACGCACTTTCAAGAAAATTGTAGGGATTAGTCCAATAGAATATATACAGCAATTCAGAATTAAAAAAGCGACAGAATACCTTTCACATACAAATCAATCCATTATGGAAATTAGTACTGATGTCGGGATAGAAAATCCGGAGTATTTCGCGACTTTATTTAAAAAGAAGACAGGATTTACCCCTACTGAATATCGAAAAAAGAACGGAATAAAAGAGGTATGAAATAATGAAACCATATGAAAATAAAACTATATATTGGACATTGCTTATTCATAAACATTGGCGTATGCATATTGCAGCTACTTCAAATGGATTATGCTTCATCGGATCGCAAAATGAAACTTTTGAAGAACTAAATACGTGGGCTAGCAAAAAACTGCCACAACATACATTCATCCAAAATCCAGATTATCTGCAAACATACACAAAAGAACTTATCGAGTATTTGGAAACCAAACTAGAAACCTTTACAATTCCTATCGATGTTTACGGAACTGCATTTCAATTAGCTGTTTGGAATACAGTACGTGAAATTCCTTATGGGGAGACACATTCTTATTCAGAGATTGCGGAAAGAATTCAAAAACCTAACGCTGTACGTGCAGTTGGGACTGCCGTTGGGGCAAATCCTCTGCTTATCACTATTCCTTGTCACCGCGTTATTGGGAAAAATGGTAAACTTACCGGTTTTAGAGGTGGTTTAGAAATGAAAAAAGAATTGCTCAAATTAGAAGCGCTTCGGGAGGAGTAAATATGACAGAGGATTGTAATGAAATATTGTCTTTAGTCGTTCCAAAAGAATTTAGTTTTCAAGAAAACTTACGCTATCTATCGCGTTCTAAAAATGAATGTATGTTTCATATTGAAAACAATAAAATCTATAAAGTCATTCCTGTTCAAAACATAAATCCATTAATTGAAATTGGTTTGAATGCCGATAGTAATATTCAAATACGTTTTTTAGGAGAATCATATGTCTCTGAAAAATGGGCACACGATGCCGTATCTAACTATGTAAAAGAGTGGTTTGATTTAACTACTGATTTAGCTCCCTTCTATAAATTAGCTAAACACGACCCACTCCTTCAAAAACCCATTAAAGAATTTTACGGTCTTCGTACTTTGGGAATTCCGGATTTATTTGAAGCACTATGCTGGGGGATTCTAGGTCAACAAATCAACCTCACATATGCCTATACTCTAAAAAGAAGATTAGTCGAAAATTTTGGTGATTATGTAGATTGGAACGGTAGAAAACATTGGATATTCCCATCACCTGAAGTAATAGCAAATTTAGATGTAGAAGATCTCGCAACATTAAAAATGACTACAAGAAAGTGCGAATACTTAATTGACGTCGCGCAGCTCATTACAGAAGGTAAATTATCAAAAGAATCTCTATTACAAATACAAGATGTGAAGCAAGCTGAAAAACAATTAACTAGCATTCGCGGTATAGGGCCATGGACAGCTCACTATGTTTTGATGCGTTGTTTACGATTCCCTTCAGCTTTTCCAATTGATGATGTTGGTTTGCATAATGCAATTAAATTTATAACAGGTTCCGAAAAGAAACCGACTAAAAATGAAATAAAAGAATTTGCATCAAATTGGACAAATTGGGAGTCTTACGCGACTTTTTATTTGTGGCGGGTGCTATATTAAAAAAAAGCATTTTTAAGTGCTTTTTTTTAATATATTTTCAGGTGATATTTCATCATCGCTTTTTGTATAATAGTTTTCATCATGATATGGTAAAGATAAGTGTTCTAACTTCTCATCGTCTTCTACACACATGACTTTTAAAGTATATCCTTCGAAATCAACTGGAAAGAAAACTTCTTCACTTTGATTTTCATTTATTGCCAAATCAATCATATCCCTTAATTGCTCTAACCCTTCTTTATTTCCAATAATAATAGCTTGATCATGCCACATTTGTTGTCCATATATATGACAGACCTTATAATCTTTGAAATTCATAAATGTTCTCCTATCTACTTTTTCACATGCAAAAACTTCACACATACCGGTTCTGGCGCACTTATTCCATCCTGTAAGAGCACTAATTTCCCCGTTAATTCATTTCTAGAGAATAAAGTCAATGTATTAGATTTTTCATTCGCAGCAATTAAAAATCTTTCTGTCGGATCTAAAGAAAAGTCCCGTGGCCAATCTCCTTCTGTCGATACTGTTTCAATAAAAGTTAGCTCTCCATTATGCTCATTTACTCGGAAAACTGCGATACTATTATGCCCTCTATTTGCTGCGTAAACAAATTTGCCATCTGAAGAGATATAAATTGCACTTCCATAACTTTCTTCACTATAATCTTCAGGTAATGTAGAGATATATTGTTTTTCTTTAAAACTACCACTATGTGCATCATATTGCAGTACAATAATCTCTGAACTTAGTTCCGTCATAACGTATGCAAGATGTTTATTGGGATGGAATACAAGATGTCTCGGACCGCTACCAGGTTTAACAGATAAACAAGCAGCTTCCATTAATCCTCCGTCACTTTCTTTATATGTAATCACCTTGTCTATTCCTAAATCAACTGCTACTACATATTTTTCATCAGGAGTAAAATTCGCATAATGAGCATGCGCCTTTTCTTGTCTTTCCTTATTCAGTCCTGAACCTTTATGTTCTACAATTGTCGTAGCAGTATTTATACTTCCACTACCCTTTTTCACTATATAAGATTCAACTGTTCCTTTATGATAATTCGCTGCTACTACTATACTATTCTCCCGATTCACACTTACATAGCACGGCGATACCCCTTCTAAAACTTGCATGTTAATCGAATTTAGATTACCGGATTTATTATGAATGGAAAAACTAGCAATTCCACCTAACCCATTATCTTTCGCAACAGAATAAAGGTACTCGTTGTTATGACTAATCGTTACATATGTCGGACTTCCTATATGAGCTGCTAATTCAATCCCTTTAAGTTCTCCGATGTTCGTATCAAGTATAAATTTATAAATCCCCTTACTCTCTGCTTTTGTATATGTCCCTATATAACCATGATACTGATTTTCACTCATAACATTTCCCCCTTTTACAAACGTCTTGTAACAAGTTTCACTTTGTATGTTTTACTATAGAAAAGAACCAAGTAGCACTTCATTACTACTTGGTTCTCTTTTTAAGCTTGTTCTTCAAAGCGTCTTGCGATTTCTACAATAACTTGAACAGCTTTTTCCATAGTATCTACCGAAACATATTCAAATTTACCATGGTAGTTTTCACCGCCAGTAAAAATGTTTGGTGTTGGTAATCCCATATATGATAATTGAGATCCATCTGTCCCGCCGCGAATCGGATGAATATTTGGTTCAATATTTAAACTTTTCATTGCCTCATAAGCAATATCAACAATTTCTCTCACCGGTTCAATTTTTTCAAGCATATTATAATATTGATCATTCATCTCTAAAACGATTGCCTCTTCGCCGTACTTCTCTTGCATGTTTTTCACAATATCTTTAATGGTATTTTTACGCGCTTCAAAATGATTACGTTCAAAATCTCGAATAATATAGTAAGCTTTACTTTGCTCAACATCACCATTTAAAGAAAGTAAATGATAAAACCCTTCATATCCCTCTGTATATTCTGGTGCCTCTTCTACTGGCAAGTATCTATCAAATTCCATAGCAAGTTTACTTGCGTTGCGCATTTTGTTTTTCGCTGTTCCAGGATGTGTATTTGTCCCTTTAAAGGTTAACTTAGCGCTTGCAGCGTTAAAACTTTCATATTCTAAACCACCTAATGGACCTCCGTCCATCGTATAGGCAAAGGATGCACCAAACTCTTCTACATCAAAATGCGATGGTCCACGGCCAATCTCTTCATCTGGTGTGAATGCTACTCTTATTTTCCCATGTTTAATTTGCGGATTATGTATTAAATAGTTCATTGCTACCATGATTTCTGTTAGACCAGCTTTATCATCAGCTCCTAGAAGTGTTGTACCATCAGTTGTAATGATTGTATGGCCTTTATATGATGGCAATTCTGGGAACTGTTCAGGTGTTAACACAACATTTAACTCTTCATTTAACGTAATTGCTTTTCCATCAAAATTTTCATAAATTTGTGGTTTTACGTTTTTCCCCGTGAAATCTGTTGCTGTGTCTAAATGAGCTAAAAAGCCGATTACAGGAACATCCTTATCTGTATTAGCAGGCAGTGTTGCCATTACGTAACCATTATCATCCATCGTCACTTCTGATAATCCAATCTCTTTTAACTCTTCCACTAATAACTTACCAAACTCAATTTGTCCTGGTGTTGTTGGTACTGTATGACTTTCTTCATTTGATTGTGTATCAATCTTCACATATCTCGTAAATCTTTCAATAAGTTCTTGTTTCAAATTCGTTCACTCCTTTTATATTTCTTTCTCTATTATAATCCTTATAACGAAATATTTTAACTTTTTTGACTGTGAAAATATATATCCATTTACATTTTTAATAAATCATAAAAAGACATAACATTTGTACATTTAAATTCAAACATGTAATATACATCATTATATATTGGGAGGTTTTAAAGATGAGGCTAACTCTCTTTCGCTATTTTCTTTTTTTCCTAGGATTAATTTTTTTTGGACTTGGAAATGCTCTCGCAGTCAAAGTTAAATTCCTCGGTTTACACCCTTGGGAAGTATTAAATATGGCTCTCTATGAACGATTCGGATGGACACTTGGTACTTGGAGTGTCATATGTGGGTTATGCCTCGTTCTTATCTCTTTATTAGTAGATCCAAAATATATAAACGTAGGTACATTTTTAAATGCACTACTTATCGGTCCTATTATGGACTTTTTCTTACGATCAAACATCCTTCCAAACGCTAGTGATTATTTATGGATAAACTTACTCATTTTATTTTCTGGTATTGCAATTACAGGAATTGGGGGCGGTATGTACGTTGCGGCTGGGATTGGCGCTGGACCTCGCGATGGATTCATGCTTACTATTTCTGACAAAACTGGGTTATCTATTAGTCGTGCTCGAATCATTGTAGAATGCTTTGTACTAGTCATTGGATACATGCTAGGAGGTCCTATTTTTATCGTAACTTTTCTATACACTTTTATTCAAAGTCCAATATTCCAGCATTCATTTAAGGTATTTCAAGCACTCTTACATATTTTACATAACAAAAACAAAGAGCGAATTAATGAAAATATATAAAACATAACTTAATACCAATTACTCTTTTCATTAACTTTCTTACAAATAATTCACCCTATTTACGATTCCCACCGCAAATAGGGTGTTTCTTTTTTCATCCGATAATATATATTTAATTAAACATCAAAAGCATATACTACTCATTCACAATAAAAGTATATACATCATTATAAATACAACCATTTACTCTAATAACATACTTACCTGGTTTATTGAACTGAACTGTATAATTACTTAGTTGTACCGCTTCTTTATCTCCTGAAAGAATATCAATACTTCTACCACTCAATAAATAAGATTCACTTTGATTCATCGCTACATTAATAGTATTGAACTTCTCCTCTTTCGCTTGTGGTGTTTCTGCAGTACTTACACTTGGTTCTAAAAATAGTAGTCCACTTAATCCAATTGAACCCGCTAGAGCTACTCCTGCAAATTTTTTCATTTTTTTCATCACAATGACCCCCTTATAATTTTAGTGTAAAGGCGATTTCTCCCCCCTACACCACAAAGCCTATATGTAACGAAATGAAAAGTAAACACGTACAACAAGACAAAATTCTACATCTTTTTCTCCTATTGAATATAAATCCAGCGTTTGGAGTTTTGTCACATTTAAAGTTGTTTCCCTAAACCAATTTCTCAATAAACTATTCAAAAACTGAATAATTACTTATTGATTTAACATTCTAAAAATAGTTGATAAAGATGCTTTCTCTTCAAAAAAAAGTGTGTTTCAAAAGTAACTTTTAAAACACACTCCATATACTCCATTTCATTCTTCTCTCCATAATCTCTCTACATTTATTAATTGCTCGTCTTTAAATTCTAGCTTATATACGTCTGGTTTTGATGTATTCATTAAAAATTCAAGCCCATATTGGTTATCAAAATAGTTCATCATTAGTGTCATTACAAGCCCATGTGTACCAACTACAATTTTATGTCCTTGAAAATCCATTAATATTTCTTTTAATATTTTCACTACTCTTCTCTGACAATCCACATACGATTCTCCTCCAGTTAGTGTGAAATCTGGATTAGAGAACATCTTCTTTACGAGTGGATACACTTCCTTATCTGATATAATCTTATCCTCACTTAAAAACCTACACTCTTTGAGATTTTCATATACTACTATTTCTTTTTCATGGTAATTAGCTGACCTTTCTATCGTTAACATAGCCCTCTTATACGGACTTGAAATGAAAGTATCAATTCCCTCTGTTTCTAATATCTCAGTTACTCTATGAGCATCTAAAATTCCCTTCTCAGTTAATCCACGTGTTCTTTCATCTCCTTCTAATTTTGGTGATTCACCATGCCTAACCATATAGATATATGTATTCATAATTCCTCCTTGAAAATTTTTATAAGTTAATTACTTACTTTAATCTTTTCTGTATCAAAACTTGAATACAATCAAAATATTAATTTATTCTTTTTTATGAACTCTGCTGAGCAGTTCGTCTAACCCACTCCGAAACTAAACTCTCAAATAATTCAGGCTGTTCGATTTGTAAATTATGTCCCGCCATATCTAATACCGCTAATGTCGCTCTTGGGTAATCTTCAATGATTCCTACAATATCTTGATAACCTACCGATGTATCTTGTCTTCCAGCTAATAAAAGAACGGGTTTCTCATATTTTTTATGCTGGAAGTCCAAAGTAAGAGAGTAATTCTTTTGTAATCTTTCAATAAACCCATCATTAGCAATATCTAGCCCTGGCTTAATTTCTTCTTTGAAACGCTTATATGTATACTCATTCGCAACCACTGCTAACTCACAAAATTCTTCCCTTTCGGTTGAAGTAAGCGTATTTAAAAATTCTTCCTCTCTTACAATTACCTGTTTATCTGGGAGAAGCCTTTTTTCTCGTTGCGCTACAACAACAGGACATACTAACAATAATCCACTAACTCTATCAAAATTCGAAATTTCTCTAGCCTCATTCTTCTATTTGCATCAATACAATTCTCCAACCATCTGGGTCCTCTATAGTAATCCCCTTTTCTTTCCAATATGGATTTTCTGGTTCTACTTCATCGTATCCCATTGCATGCAGCCTTTTACTCACTTTTTCTATTTCATTATATTCTCTTATATAAAACACAAGTAAATTATCTTTTGTTGGGGCTGGACATGGGCTTCCATCTATATGTCTTGTAAATTCTAAATGATATTCTTCATCCGGTAGACCAAACATGACTCCATCATAACCATCATGATCATAAAACTCACCTATACGTTTTAAACCTAATCCCTCTTCATAGAATGCAATAACCTCTTCAAATTTATCAGTTGGACGTGCTATTCTAAACTTCACCCATTTCATCGTGATTTTCCCTCCATATTAAAAATCAATTACTGTATTACATATTATTGTATATAATCAACACGTTTCTTTAATCCCTCATTAGTATGAGAATAGGTACATACAAAGGTCTTACTTAATACACTTTAATAACGAAAAACTCCCCTCATCTAGAGAGAAGTTCCCATCACTTTATATGCAATTTTACATCTCCGCTTGCAAATCACTAAAAAACCTTTAAAATCTAAAGGATGACTAAATATACAAATTCTATCTGCATTCCTTATAAATTGAAAAATCATTGAACTCAATACTTTTTCAATTTTAAGAAGTATTACATTCTTCATTTTTTCCTTATAAGCATGCTTTTTATAAGGAAATCTGATACAATCCTTAAGTAATATTATTATGTATAGATATTACGAATATAGTACATACTTAAAGAAGGTGATTTTTTTGAAATTAAATAAAAATTTACAGCTATGTATATTAATCACAACATTAATATGCTATTCAATCTATTTTATGTTTTTCTTTCTATTCCCTACTAATTTTTCAAATTTCAATGTACGCTTCGCTTCACTCATCGTTGAAGTCATTACATTTATATCGCTAATTTACTCTATATACTCTAAAAAAGTTAGTTCAAATCCTTTTTGGATATGTATTACAATTGCAATTGGTAGTTTTTTATTAGGAAAAGTAGTATATACGTATCAAGATACCTTTTTCGAACTTCCAATACATCATTTTACTATTTCTGATGTATTTTACATGTTTTTTCTATTCTTCTGCCTTATCGCTTTTTGCTATAAGGTCTTAAAAGAATGCAATAAATGGGAAAAAGCTTTCTTTATTTGTGATATATGTATAGTACTTACTTCCATATTCACATTAGAATGGTATTTATTTAATCAGCCAAATTTAAATATATTCTCACTTTCACTCGCAGATATTTTCCTTTCATTTCTATATCCAATTGCAGATCTATTATTTCTTCTACTAGGTGTTAGTCTCTTTTTCCGCCCAACAATTTTTAAGTCCAAGCGGAAAATTTATATCTTTATTTTTGTATTAATTAGTTCTGCAACTTTTAACTATATTTATTTTTACTTAAATACCCATTTATCAACTGACACTATAACATTTTTACGTCTTTTATATAGAATACCTATATTGCTTATCGCAATAGCTGGGTCTATTTCAGAAGATGATAATAGCCATAAAAATTATTTCATTGTAAACCCTATACTAGGAAAGAAAGTTTTAGTCGTATTTCCCTATCTTGCTGTTGCAATACTAATCGGGTTTACGTTAAAAGAACAAACATCATCTTCAACTCTCATTACAGGAAATTGTATCGCTTTTGTTTTCGTACTTATTCGCCATTCTATTGTGCGTATGCAAAACGACACCCTAACAAAACGTTTACAAGTATTTAATGCTCAACTAGAAGAAAAAGTTACTTTAAGAACTTCTGATTTAGTCCATAAATCAGAGGCCCTATCTCAGAAACAACAAAAATTCAAATCATTATATGAATATCATCCTGATCCCATTTTTACGATTGATTTAAATGGAATATTCTTAAATGTAAATAAAGCAGGAAGTATACTACTTGGAGCACCAACGAACGAGTTACTTGGTGAGACATGTTTTTCTATTATTTTAGATGCAGATAAACATAAACTGATATCTGCATTAGAAAAAGTTAAACAACAAGAATCAGCATCCTTACAACTTAGTTCTCAATATAAAGATGGCTTTACTTATTTTTTATACGTTACCATCGTTCCTATTATGATAGATGGACAAATTTCAGGAAGCTATATTATGGTAAAGGATATTACCGCACTAAAAAAACAACAAGAAGAAATAAAATATTTAGCATTCCACGATACTGTAACGAAAATTGGGAATCGATCCTTTTTCCATAGAAAGCTAAGAAAATTTATAAAAAATGCTAAAGCAACACAAAGTGAGTTTGCATTATTATATTTAGATTTAGATCGCTTTAAAGTAATTAACGATACACTTGGACATTCGTCAGGTGATTACATATTAGAAGAAGTAGCAAAACGTTTCCAATCATGTCTTCCATCACATACTCATCTGTCAAGAATCGGTGGTGATGAGTTTACAATCTTAATTGAAAACTATACTGACGAAGATTCCTTATTCGAGTTATGTAACCAATTATTTGAAAGCACGGAAAAGCCGTTTGTCATACATGAGCATAAATTAACTTTATCACTGAGTATCGGTATCTCCATTTATCCACATTCCGGAATCGATACCGCTACACTTCTGAAAAACGCTAATGTTGCAATGTATGATGCAAAGGCAAAAGAGCTCAACTCTGTCTCTATTTATGACGATGTAATCGCTAAAAAAATCGAAAGACGATTACGATTAGAAAAAGATTTACCAAACGCAATACAAAATGAAGAATTGTTCCTTTTGTATCAACCTCAAGTTGATAGTGAATCTAATAAAATTATCGGTGCAGAAGCTTTAATCAGGTGGAATCATCCTGAATTAGGTGTTATTTCTCCATACGAGTTTATTCCGATTGCAGAAGAAACACTACAAATTATTCCAATAGGAAAATGGACATTACAGCAGGCTTGTGAGCAAATGAAACGTTGGCACGCACTCGGATATTCGCATTTAAAAATAGGGGTAAATTTATCTGCTAAAGAATTTGAACAAGACGGCTTTGTAAAATCTATTTCTTCTACTTTAGCAACTACAGGCTTACCAGCAAGTTCCCTTGATCTAGAATTAACAGAACGAATTGCAATGATGGATGAGAGAGAAACATTGATAAAACTGCGTACACTAAAAAGTTTAGGGATTCACATTTCAATCGACGACTTTGGTACAGGCTATTCTTCCCTAGCCTACTTACCTTTATATCCAATCGATACGTTAAAAATCCCAAGAGAATTTATTACAATGTCTGAAACGTGTGAAGATGGAATGGAAATCATTAAAACAATCATCACATTAGCAAATACATTAGGAATGTCTGTCATTGCTGAAGGCGTAGAAACGAAAGAACACGTAAATTTCCTTCAAAAAAATAAATGTCAGTTTATTCAAGGTTACTATTACAGTAAACCTATTCATACTAATGCATTTACTGAGCTATTAGAAATCGGTATTCACCAATAGTACATAGCTAATCGGTATAAGTAATAATGAATTTGAGCAACTATAGTAAAAAGGAAAGAAGATACCTTCTTTCCTTTTGTATTTCTATTTAAATTTCTATTACTTCACCACTTCATTTATTATATCTATTAATTGATGAATCCCCTCATCATTTGTTTTCTTATATCCATTCATGTTTTGAATATATCTCTCCTTATTTGTATACAACTTATTTACTGCATGTGTAAATGTACTACTGTTTACTCTATCTTGAAGTAAAACTTCCGCATATCCTTGTCGTGCAAAATGGTCAGCATTTAAAACTTGATCCCCTCTACTGGAACCATTAGTTAACGGAATAAGCAACATCGGTTTCTTCAAAAATAACAATTCAGAAATAGCAGTAGAACCAGCCCTGGAAACTACAACACTTGCCATATTCAGTATATGTGGCAACTCTTCCCCTATATATTCAAATTGCATATAACCTTCCATTCCGATAGAAGGATCCACCTTCCCTTTACCACACATATGAACAATATTAAAATTTAATAATAATGTATCTAAACTTTTCCTTACCATATCATTTATCCACTTAGCACCTTGACTCCCACCCATTATTAACAATACCGGTTTATCTTGCTGAAATTTACAATAGCTTCTTCCTCGTAATACGTTACCTCTCTCAATTTCTTCCCTTACAATTGGCCCTACATAAACCTTCTTCTCAGTACTTACATTACCCCCTGTTTGAGGAAATGTTGTGCATAGTTTTTTAGAAAAAGGTAATGCTATTTTATTTGCCAACCCTAACGTACTATCTGGTTCACGTATTATTATAGGTATACGATTTAACCATGCCCCTATAACTACAGGAACTGAAACAAATCCTCCTGCCGAAAAGATAACGTCAGGCTTCATTTTCTTAATTAATTTATAACTTTGTAAACAACCGTTTATAATTTTAAAAGGATCTTTAAAGTTCTCCCAATCCCAATATCTCCTAAGCTTCCCGGTTGAAATACTATTATACTTAACATTTTGGACTAATAATTTTTCAATTCCATTTTGAGATCCAATATACTCAACTCCCCATCCTTTTTCTATAAATTTAGGAATCAATACCATATTAATCATTACGTGTCCGGCTGTACCGCCCCCAGTAAAGAGAATCTTTTTATTCATAACTTATATCCACCTTTATCATTAAAAATCTAGCTTTATATTAATCTTTAACTCAAGTCCTATATCTTGTAAGAGATCTTTGATGAGTTCATAAAAATCATTTCCATACTCACTACACTCATACTGAGCAAAAACTTGAATCACATGCCTAGTTCTAGTCTCTAGTGCTGGCTTTATTCGATCAACCTTTTTTTCTTCCACATACGCTCGATATTGATTTATTGCCTCATAGAGGTGCAACACATGCGCTTCTTCATCTTTCCAATCCAACGTATCAACAATCGAAAGAAATAGCGTACTTTGATTATCTATCGCTTCATAACAATTCATATATTTGTTATATCCTTTTATATTTTTATTGAATGCAGATTTCACTACACTTCGCATATTCAAGTACATCTTTTAATGATTGCTGAAATTGAATTTCTGGGATCCATCCTAATTTTTTTATATCCTCTAATAATAAATTTTCATTTGAGCTGCTCCCACTATTCTCTTTTTCTTTTATAGTAAAATTCAGCTGTGTTAATCCTTTAAATTGCTCCAATACATCTAATAAAGAGCGTTTTACTCCTGATCCAATATTATATTGTTTTCCATTTATACCATCACGTAATAACACATGATACGCTTTAATTGCATCACGTACATCTAGAAAGTCCCTACTATCTTTCAAACTGTTTACTTCAATAATCGCTTTACTTCTACCCGATTCTATATCTATCATTTTTTTTGCGAGAATTGAACAAACACCATTCGATACTCCTGGACCAATTAAATTTGAAGGCTTTGCAATGATAATATTTGAATCCATTAATCCGCCCCAAGCCTCTGCAATAATGACTTGCATAGTTTTACTTAAACTATATGGATTTGAAACTTTTATGTTTTTCATACTATCTGCTTGCAATGCAGATCCTATAACTAATGTTTTACAATGCGAGGCTTCCTGCTTAATGGCTTCTAATAAATATAAAGTCCCTATTACGTTAATCTCTATATATTCCAGAGAAGCTGTCCAAGACTCATTAACTGAGTTTCTTCCTGCTAAATGCAATACATAGTCTGGTTTTATTTGTTTAATTACCTTCATTACTTCACTCTTATTTGTTAAATCACAAGTAATACCATTTTCGATTTTTTCTCTATGTGAACGATTTTGAAACATAGGAATTACATGAAAGCCCTGCTCTAAAAAATATTGGTAAGCATGACGTCCTGTGAAGCCATTTGCACCAGTTATTAAAAGGCTCGCATTTTTTTTCATCGTAAAAACCCTCCTTTTTCTAGCATTTGTTTCACCTCATATTTTGTAAGTAAGTCTTGTTGAGAACTAAAACTATTCACATCCACAAGCGGATAACTAGCATAATATTCTTGAAGTCCTTCTATAGGAATAGTCGGTAGTACCACAAAATAATTTTGATCAAAACTAATACTTGTTTTACTCTCTACCTCAGATAAAAGCATTTCACTTAATTTTTCACCAGGTCTTATTCCTACCTCTTTTATCTTCACGTTTTCTTTTTTCGAATCTTCAATCAATACTTTCGCTAAATCCGTTATTTTACATGCTGGCATTTTCATAACAAAGATTTCTCCTCCTCTTCCTTCAGATGCTGCTTTAAATAACAATCCAACAGCATCTTCAATGGTTAAGAAAAATCTAGTCATATTTGCATCGGTAATCCCTACTTTTGAAGATTGCTTAATTTGCTTTTTAAAAAGCGGTACCACACTTCCACTCGTTCCTAAAACATTTCCGCCACGAACACAAATGAATTTTGTTTTCTTCGTTTGCACATTCGCATGAACCATTAATTTTTCACCAATTGCTTTTGTCATTCCATACGTATTTGATGGATCGGCCGCTTTATCAGTTGAAACATATATAACTTTCTCAACTTGATTCTGGATAGATGCTTCAATTACATTTTGCGTACCATGTATATTTGTTTTTATAGCTTCATAAGGATAATATTCACATACTGGAACATGCTTTAAAGCTGCAAGATGAAATACATAATGTACACCTTGGCAAGCATATACTAGTTGCTCTTTATCACGAATATCTCCAATAATAAATTTTAATCTCTCTTCATTTATAAACTGTTGCTGCATTTCAAACTGAACCGTTTCATTCCTTGAAAAAACTCTAATTTCTTTCGGTGATTTTTCTAATAGTTGTTTTATAAGTTCATGTCCCCACGAACCTGTACCACCAGTAATTAAAATTATTTTATTACGCATTCCTTTTCCTCCTACCATACATTTCAATTCAAATTGTATTTATTAAGGTTATTGAATTATTTTCAATTGATTCAAATCATAATCGTCGTTTGTTACATTTAATTGACAAAATAAAAAAACAGAAACTATTTTTTAATAGTTTCTGTTTTTCATTTCACTTCTTAGCAATTAGATTTTCTTTATACTGTTTGAATGATAACTATATTACTGGTTTAAAAAACACCGCTCATTTATTTCTTATACTCGTAATAAAATAAAGTGAAACTTTAATTAGTGAGGATTTTGTCCATCCCCCACTGATTATTAGTTGAATCAATCGGGCTTTTACGAGCAGCCCCACCCTCACCTAACTTCTTTGCTTTAGCCGACTTTTGAGATGGGAGTCTTACTGCTCGTTAATAGCGGGATAAATGGAATGATCCATAACCAATACCACATTTAAACTCATGGCAAAGGGAGGTAATGGAATGTACCGAAGCAATTCAAGCAACACAAATAACGAACCTTCCAAAGTACTCCCTCTCTCCCTATTCGACGTGAAAAATGAGTTAATACAAAAAAGCAACCTCATCCATTCTGATACAATGTGTAAATTAACGAAAGAAGAGCAACTTATCATCGATAAAATTAAAGCTCAGACAAAAGAACTAAATAAAAATAACGTCACAAGAACACGTGCATACTACCAATTTTACATTCAATATCCAGAAATACATTGGGCACTACTTGGGCATATCGTATCACGTAACGGTGGCTGGAATATGACCGATTTAAAGGGAGATTTATATACGAGAATTTTATCAGAGAAAGATCAAATTACATTTTTTTCTTTTTTAGAAAGGGGAAATTGGCTTATTTTCCAAGATATATATCCTCAATTTTTGCTATATGAACAAAGTGTAAAAAGATCGCAAAGGCTATTTCACCTCCTCCCTCACCTAAATGTTTCTACATTTATGGAAACGATGTGGAACGATTTTTGGAAAACAGGTAACAAAAAAACGTTAGCTATTGCAACTATTATTAATGAACAAAGCTACTTAGAAAAAAGAGTTATTCAAAATGTACACTTTAAAAAGACTGTATTAAATAGTATTGGATTTAAACTCTTTGATTTTTTTCAGTTTAATCATATCCTTTTCCCATTTTACGAAAATGATAAAAAGCAAAAAGTATTACTATTTGGTGATACAATGAAACATTTCACCTCTTTGCATGAACGAATTTCACTTGGAAAACGGTTGTATTCATTGTTATTTCGGGATACACATATTTTATCTCAAATAATAAACTGGGTCGATCACCATCCACATACAGGCTCAAGAAAAGATTACTGGCCTCATTTATTTTCTAGTGTAAATGAATCTTTTTCGCGTGAGTTTTATAAACGCCGGATAAAGAAATGCCAGTTACGTAGTGACGCGTATCGTATATACAGCCCTGCACTCATCTATGCATGGCGGGATATGAAACATGAAGAAGTTGAAAATGAAGATTGGTTTAACGATTGGCAAGTTGTAAATTATTTAGTTGATAAGGAGGAAAATATAAATGGACAAATTACAGAAGACTACTGCAAAACACTCGAAAAAATTGAACTCGCAATTCTCGCAAAGAAAAATGTCCTCCTTCGAGAAGAAGAATGATTTTTTAGCATTATTAGTTACAGTCTTACTTTCTTCTATTATTGGAACTTGCTTAGATGCTTTCTTTGTGCATACACAAATATATTCCTTTCCAGTTAGACCTTTCTCATCTATATTTTCAGTTAACATAGGCTTTACGTTGTTTGTGCTACCAATTTTAACAATCATTTTCATACAAATTTCAAAAACATTATCTGCAGTTTCTAGAACTCTATTTATTATTTTAATAGGGCTTTGTGCTAGTATTTTTGAACAAGTTGCTGAGAGGCTAGGCTTATTTGTACATAGTACGGATTGGCAGCATAGTTATTCTTTGTTTGGATATATGTTATTTTTATTTTTCATATGGAAAGTCTATCAGTCAATTATTAATAAAAGCGGGTACTAAAAGGCAAACAATCTTTTTAGTACCCGCTTTTATTATGTTTCACATACACATTTTTATGCATATGACTCTGCTAACTTAATAATTTTATCAACAATACTTTGCTCGTCAATCTTTAAACATATAGACGCATGTTTTATTAATACTTCATGACTCCCAACACAAATACTTTCCTTAGCATGTATAAACATTGATAAGTCGTTCGAATCATTACCAAACACTACGAATTCTCCCTCTTTTATACCTAATCGTTTTAAACCTTCCCATTTATCAATATGTGGCGGACTTATATCAATAACCCCCTCTTTATCGTGCTCATATATTCTTATAGGAAGTTCTTCCAACGCATTTATGATTAATTCTTTTTTTATATTATCAGGAAATAAAACCACTTTTACTACTTCACCAATTTCATCAATATTCATATTAATAGCCAACTGATTAGGGTCTATGTTTTTGTAGATAGGGTGACTCTCACTTCCTGTATAAGCATAATTCCATTGACTATCTACCAAATATGAAAGACTATACTTTTCTATGATTGAACGCATAGCACTTACTGTTTCAATGTCAAAACGTATAACTTCAACAATTTCTCTATCCTTTGCGATAAAAGCACCATTTCCACCAATCATTGAATAATGATGCATATGAGTTGGTAGAACAGGTAATAAATCTCTAATTGGTCTAGCAGATGCAAATATAATCTCATGCCCTATACTATGACAAACGTCTAGCGCTTGAATAATCTCTTTCGTTACTGCGTTTCCTTTAAAACAAATAGTACCATCAATATCAAAAATAAATTTCATATACATCACTCCTTTCTTTTTAATGTATATGAATTATTTTATAATAAACAGGACAGATGTCCCAAAAGGAGAAACATTATGCAAAAGATTGCAGATAATACCTTATTATTAAGCTACTTAAATAATGAGTACATAAAGAAGCTATTCCAACAATTCAATCATCCATTTGAGATTCGCAGATACGCAGCAAAAGAAACTATATTACAAGAAGGTGCAGCTATCGACGGCCTTTATATTCAAATGTCAGGACGTACAAAAATAACTTCAAGTGTAATTACAGGTAAAGCATTATTACTACGATTTTGTTCTGCAGTTTCTATCATGGGGGATATTGAATTAATTCAATCCGTAGACATACAATCTCATGTAACTTCCGAACAACAGTCTGATTTTCTTTTTATCGATAAAAATTATGTAACAAGTTACTTATTACACGATGTAGTCTTTCTTCAAGAGCTAATTCATCATGTCACTTATAAGCTTCAAACTTGCACAACAGCTTCACGTATCAATTTACTGGCTTCTGTGGAGACACGCTTTGCTAGTTATTTATGTACAGCCCGAAATCCTTCTAATTTATTTGGGCGAGAAATTCATACTAAAGATCATCATGAAATTGCCTCATTAGTCGGGACAACTACCCGTCATCTTAATCGAGTCATTGAAAAACTAATAACTAACAATATAATTCATAAAAATAATAAGCAAATTATTGTTGATGATTGGAAAGCTATTGAAGAACTTTCAAATGGACTACGATATGAATAAAAGTTTAATAATTATATAGACCCTACCTATAATAAAGAGACCGTTATAATAACGGTCTCTCCTTAAGCATAATCTTCAGTTACTGCTACTGAACGACTTTGAAGGCTTTTTGATCGCAAACGATATGCAACTACTTTCTTCTTATATTGCTTTACTACATCAACGTGTTCCTCGTAGCTATATATAGAAAATCTAATCTCTCTTTTTCCTTTCTTCGTCTCAATGACTATCGGTGTACCATTCCCTTGCGGCGGAAAATAATGTTTATCTAAAAATAAAGCCTCGTTAAATTCATGAATAACTTGAAGTTTCATTTCTCCTTCTATACTTTCCCCATCTACCGTTACAGTAGTATTTTCCTCATCAAGTTTTTGGTGTAACTCAAATCTACTAATAATTGATTCTACAACAGAAGTTGGCATACTAGAAACTAGTACTTTAAGAGCACCAAAAATACATAATGTAACTATAAACCATGTTGTCATTTTCATCATCTCCATTACGCTCTAAAATGAGTAGTGTTATACTCCTTATTACGATTCATTAATTTTCAAAACAAAAATTTCACTCCATAAGGTACTAATATACTAATAAGTATCCCTGTTACAATCATCGTTACCGAACCGATAGTTGCCTCTTTCTCTCCTTCTTTCACTAGACGGCTCACACCAATAATATGTGATGCGCAGCCCATCCCCACTCCTTTTCCAATCGTACTTGTTATACGGAAAAACTTAAGTACTGTCGGTCCGATAATAGCACCTGTTATTCCTGCAACAACTACAAAACTAGAGGTCATAGATGGAATGCCACCAATTTGATCCGCTAATGAAATGGCAATGGGCATTGTCGCTAATTGTGGTAAAGTTGTTAATATAAGTTCCTTATCTATATTTAAAATTCCACCAATCACTACATTCATACTCGTTAAAGCCACTATACCTATCACTACGCCGATTAGTATCGCTAAAAAGTTTTTCATAAGTATCTTTCGCTCTTTAAATAGAGGTATGGCTAACGCTACAATTGCAGGACTCAAAAAGCCTGAAAGAATGTCTCCCCCATTTTCCTTATACTCATGATGAGAAATACCAAATATCAAAAATAAACAAATCATAATTGCTGTAACTGTTAATACCGGTAACGTAAATGGAAACGCAAATTTTTTATATAGCTTTGTCGCCAATAAATAAATTACTACAGTAATAAAAATTAAGACCATTTGAATAGCGCACCTTGTCGATTTTATTTTTTTGATGTTACTAATAATTGACTTACATACCCTGAAACAATCAATGTTACTACCGTACTTGCAACTACTAAAAGGAATATAATACTCCCCTTACTTAAAAGAAAAGATCCATATTCCATTAATCCTGTTGTCGAAGGAATTAGAAATAAGGGTAAAAATACTATTAACTTTTCTGCACCTACCTCAAACCACTTTAATGGCAAAATACGAGTAGAAAGGAGTAGGAACAATATTAACATCCCTATTAAACTTCCTGGCATAGATAGATGGAATACTCCTTGAATCCACGTACCAGCTAAGCTAAACACATATAGCACGCCTACTTGAAGTAAAAGCGTCACGTACTTCATTTCTTTCCCTCATTTCCATATTACGCTTCACTATTATGAAATCTCATTTAATGTTTCCGCAAACCTTGTAACTCCAAGCTGAATTTGTTCTACATTCGCTCTGCCAAAAGTAAATCGGATATATTCACTTTTCGAACCTAGGACGCTTCCTGGGACAAATGCTACACCATTTTGTATAGATTCACCTAGTAAATGATATTCATCAAACGTTCCTTGCACTTTGCACCATAAATGTATTCCGCCCTCAGGAACAAAAAATTCAATCTGGTCCCCTAATATTTCTTCAAGCTTTCTAATTAACTCATCTCTTCTTTGTTTCAGTTGTCCACGAAGCATCGTAATATGCGTATGAAAATCCTCAGATTCTAAAAATTGGTTCGCTACCCACTGTGTAAATACACTATGACCGAAATCAACTTGCTGCTTCGCATCTGCCAATCTCTCAATTACGCGCGTGGGGCCAATTACCCAACCAATACGTAATCCTGATGCAACAATTTTTGATAATGAGCTCACATAAAGAACATTCCCATTTTGATCCATCGATTTCAATGTTGGATTCACTTCTCCATTAAAAGAAGTCAAACTATACGGATCATCTTCTACAATCGGTATACCAAATTCAGAAGATAGTTCTAAAACCTTTTTACGTCTTGCCAATGAAAGTACCGTTCCAGTTGGATTTTGATAATCCGGATTTAAAAACACCATACGAATGCGATGCTTTTTGTGCAAATCGATTAAGTCATCTGGATTCATACCATGCTGATCAACTGGTAAACGGAATATTTTTAAACCTGCTGATTTAAACATCGGAAGTGAATAACAATAGGAGGGATCCTCAATTGCAATCGCATCTCCAGGCTTTAACAAACATTGAACGATAAGATTAAGTGCTTGCTGAGCTCCAGATGTAATAAGAATAGAGCTTGAATCTGCTTCTATTTGTTTATATTGCTCGACATGTGCCGCAATGGTTTTTCGCAACATTTCATTTCCAAGCGGATGGTCATAACCGAGATTTCCCATAAATGTTTTCTCCGACAAAATTGTTCGAAATCTATCACTCGGAATTAAATCTGATGACAATTCACCACTCGCTAAATTGATTAAATCATCTTTTTGTGTTTCCGTTCGAATTTGCTGAACAAGTGGTACATTAGGTAAGAATGATCCATCCTCAACGTACCTACCCCAGTTCGGTATTCGTTTATGTGACACACCCCATATATCTGTATTCACCCGGGTGCCGCTTCCTTTTTTCCGTTCTACTACCCCAAGTGATTTCAATTCTTCATAAGCAGCTACGACCGTACTCCGGTTCACTTGTAAATTCTGTGCTAACATACGCTCGGAAGGTAATTTTCTATCAGAAGGGAATTCACCGGTAGAAATGCCTCTTTCAATGTAATCAGCAATTTGTTTATAAACTGGTATCTTATCTTCACGATTCGGTTGCCATTCCATTTAGTTCCCTCCTCTCCAAGCTGGTGTCCTGAACTCATTAATAACAGTATTCACTGTAAAAATGGTATTAATCAAGCGCATGATTTAAAAATGCCTCTACCGTCACATTAAAGCTAGTAGGCTGTTCTAAATAAGGTAAGTGCCCACTATTTTTCAACTCAACGAAAGTCACGTTTCTCAGGTGTTTTTCAAATTCTCTCACATACTTTTCCGGAACAAAATAATCATTCTCTCCTCGTATTATTAATGCAGGACATGCAATGTTAGACAGGTATGGTCTTTGATCGTAATCAACTAATTCAGCAAATAACCTTTGAATATGAATCGGATGAATCGTTTGTAGGGATTGATGAAATCCTCGGACAATTGCATCATTATCTTCTACTCCCATTGCTCTCAATAACGTATCCGCCCAAGTTTTCCCTTTATCCTGTAAGCTAAGTAAATCATATACTTCAAGTCGTTCTTTACGATCTGCCTGTTCTAAATAGGGAAATGCATTTACAACAATTAAGCTAGAAACAAAACGTGGATATTGAATAGCAAAATCGATACCCACTCTAGCTCCTTTTGAAAGACCACAAATTGTTACTGATTTTAGCTTTAAATGATTACATAACTCATATAAAACATTTGAATATTCTTTAAAACTAATTTCCATCCCTTCGGATTTCCCATGCCCAGGTAAATCGAGTGAGATTACGGTCCATGTCTTCTTGAAGTATTTTCTTTGATATAACCAATTATTCGAATTTCCTCCAAGACCGTGTAAAAACAATATGACAGGCCCCGATCCTTCTATATTGTAAAAAACCTTTCGATTCTTATATTCAAAATACATATTCATCACCTTCAGATGTAGCATCACATATTTTTATCTTTGAATGAATATATCCAAAACGGTTCTCTTTCTAACCACTCAACTGTTTCTGGAACACCATCTTCATACTCTCTTTTCAGTTCCGTTACCTTAGTCGCAAATTGTGATGCATGTGCTTGCAATGCCTCGAGCTTTTTTGGAACATATTCTTTTACTTCATTTTTAAAACTTGGAGGTCCTATTTCTGCTTCATGATTATTTGAAAAAGCTACAGCATAAAATGTTGGCCTTTTATTTTCCGGAATATTAGCTAACGCCCTGGCTACCGCTTCTCCTGTTGCATCATGATCTGGATGCACTGCATATCCCGGATAAAAAGAAATGACTAACGAAGGATTCAATTCTTCCACATATTTTTGTATTACACTTCTTAATTCTCCAGGAGTTTCAAATTCAAGCGTTTTATCACGATATCCCATCATACGTAAATCTTTAATCCCTAAAATATTAGTAGCGCTCTTTAGTTCTTTCTCTCTTATAGCATATAAGGATTCACGTGTTGCAAAAGGAGGATTTCCCATCGCTCTCCCCATTTCACCTAACGTTAGGCAAACATAAGTAAGAGGGACTTTCTGCTCAGTATAAGCCAAAATTGTTCCAGCCACGCAATACGACTCATCATCCGGATGCGGGAAAACAACTAAAACGTGGCGCTCATTTTTCATCAATATATTAACTCCTTCATCATATACAAACTTTATAAAATAACGACCGCATACCAAGTAACTCCTACAAGAAGCACTAAAAGAAGAATGATATAGATAGCGGATAAGTTTTTCACATTCCTCTTTGTAGACTTACCGTAATTCTCCTCTACATTTCGTGCGACTAGTACGGTCCCAAACAGTGATACAACTACAATAATAACAACTAGTGAAATCGCAAAACTCATTGTCTTCCACCTCTCTAAGGCCAGTCTATTTTAAAGCATGAATAAAATACTACCTTTCTTCTCTTATCATAATAGAAGTTTATAAAAAACGGACCAACCACTTTTGTGTTTTTTTGCTCATCCACTTTAAAAATAAAAAGCAACTGCTCACTTAGGACCAGTTGCTTTTTTACAAGGCTACTTATATTCATTTTCAATTAAAATTAATCCGATTTAAAAGTTTAGTCTTTTCATAATGAAACATTGATTGAGATAGCTCGAAAATTGTTCCATTTACAAGATAAACTGTATTTTCAATAAGAAGCGCTGGATCACCTTCATTTAGTTCTAAAAGCTTTGCATTTTCTTTATTTATTTTTTCACAACTAATAACTTTATCGGCAAAGCCAATATTTAATCGTAAATCCTCAATGAAATAACTGTATACAGAACTTAATGCTATTTCTTCATTCAAATATGGGATGATATCTTTTTTGAAATAACTTACTTCAATAGAGAATGGTTTACCATCTACAATTCTTAAGCGCTTCAAAAAATATAGCCTAGTTCCAATCTCACATTGCATCCGTTCTACTATCTCTTCATTTGCCTCTATTACTTCAATCTCTAGCACTTTCGTTTCAATATTTTGTGAAACGAGATTTTTCGTTAATCCACGTAAACTTCCTAAATTAATGTAATCTGTTACAGAAGTTTCACGTAAAAACATACCACTACCTTGCACTTGAAAAATATAACCTCTATTCACAAGTTGACTAATTACTTTACGTATCGTATTACGGCTTACTTCAAATCGATTCATCAACGCTTCTTCTGTAGGTAATTTTTTCGTTTCATTAAAAAGCCCATCTCGAATGTTTTGCTCTAACACATCTGCAATTTGTTTATACTTTGCACTCATACACTTTCTCCTAAAATACTCTTTTATCTGTTATAACTCTTCTCCTCTCGTTTCGATCACATGTTTATACCAATGAAACGAAAGTTTCTTCTTACGTTTTAAGTTATCATTATGATCGACAAAAATAAAGCCATATTGCTTTTTATATCCATTTAACCAACTTAACAAATCAATAACTGACCATGCATAATAACCTTTTAAATTAATTCCCTCTTGAATTGCACGCTTCATTACTTTTAAATGCTCTTCAATAAATTTAATTCGCGGAACATCTACAATTTCTCCGTCAATGATTGGATCTTCATCACCAAGTCCATTTTCCGTTACATACATCTTTATGTCACCGTAACGCGCTTTCAACATATGCAATCCATCTAAGAAACCTTCGGGAGATATTTCCCAACCCCATTTGGTATATGTTTTATCATCCATTTTTACTGTTCGATAAAAACCATCAAAAGAAGGATTACCTGGAGCAAGTGTTGAGTTTTCTCGAGAATGCTCCTCGCTCTTTATATCCATATCATATCTTTCTACTCGTATTGGCTGATAATAATTCAAGCCGATAAAATCATTTTTTTCGGCATTTTGTTTAATGATTTCTAATTCTTCAACCGTCCAATTAGGAGTCCACCCATTTTCCTTTAATTGTTGTACAACATAAGACGGATACTCACCTTTTAAAACTGGATCGTAGTACCAATACGTTTCATATTCATTCGCATGAGTTGCTGCTAGTATATTTTCTTTTTGATCATCCACACTATAAGCAGGTAAGAAAACATGTGTAATCCCAATCTCCCCATACTGTTTCAGCTGCTTGTACACCGCAACTGTTTTCGCATGCGCATAAAATACATAATGAGTCGCTTGAAAATACTTTGGAACATCATTTTGTATTCCTGGTGGATGTGCACCTTTTAAATAGCCTAATCCACAAAACATTACTGTTTCATTGAAAGTAATCCAATGTTTCACTCTATCACCAAATGCCTTAAAGCAAATTTCTGCATACTTTACAAAAGCCTCTGCTGTTCGTTTATTCGTCCACCCACCATCTTTTTCTAACGGTAATGGTAGATCCCAATGATATAAAGTGGCAAACGGTACAATCCCGTACTTTAAACATTCATCAATTAAATTGTTATAAAATTCAATTCCTTTTTCATTTACCTCTCCATCTCCAGTCGGCAATATTCTCGCCCAAGAAATCGAAAAACGATACGATTCCAATCCCATCTCAGCCATTAAACGAACATCTTCCTTATATCGATGATAATGATCAACCGCTATATCACCATTTGTTCCATCGTATGTTTTGCCAGGAATTTTTGAAAACTCATCCCAATTCGTAACACCTTTTCCATCCTCATTCCATGCACCTTCTACTTGATAAGAAGCTGAAGCAGCTCCGAATAAAAAATCATGTGGAAACTTCATAGTATATACCTCCGTTTCATTACAACAAATCAAATTCATTACTACATATAAAATTTATAGGTACAAATTTTATATGTAGTAATTATAGCTTAAGTTTCGATTTTTTTCTATCATGAACGTACGATATGTAAAGCTATATTTGATGTTAATTTTTAGAAAACAAAAAAGAAGCGATGTATTTCATCGCTTCTTACTATGACAATCTTTACTCTTTTACAAGTGACTTATTCGCTCTTATAACTTCTTCATAAAGTATTGGGGACCATTTTTCATTTATATAATCTTGAATTACCCAGCCCACTCTCGTAGGATTCTTTTGCTTCATATAGTTTGCAATTTCAGGATTTATGTAGGACG
Organism: Bacillus sp. RC242; assembly: GCF_044908245.1. Lineage (NCBI taxonomy): Bacteria > Bacillati > Bacillota > Bacilli > Caryophanales > Bacillaceae > Bacillus > Bacillus sp. RC242. Next base: position 78,359 of record NZ_JBIYCZ010000015.1, on the reverse strand, counting down.
CATAATAATATGGACTATTCCATGCTGTACCACCAGAAGACAAGCTTGTAAAATTAATATATAGATGATTACAATCTTCACTGTTGTTAATCGTTTCATTTATCGTATCTTTAATAGATTTTACTTTCTCATCATAACTCACTTTATATTTATCTTGTACTGTTACATTTACACTTTGATTTACAGTTGTCGTAAACGTCTCATTATCTGGCCAATAAAAATTATTATATCCTCCAGATTCATTACTACCACTGTATCTTTCTAGTAGCACAATTTTTCCTCGAGCATCTCCAAGTCTTATATTCCCTTCTGTTTTTAAAAAGATAGGATCAGGAAAATATTTTTTTTCAAACGTACTACTAAATGAATCTTCTGCCCCTTTCATATCCTCATACTCTTTTTTTAAAGACATAATAATCGTTTCACTTGGATTATCTTTTAAAAATTGTTTCGCTTCATTTATAAATTCATGCAATGTTACATAAAGATATAATGGCCCATGATGAAGAACTATCGTATTATCATCTGTTAAACGCCCTCTAATATCAAAAATTCTAGCTCCGTGATCCATTTGGTAACGAAAATTATATTCTTGCGTCATTCCCCATACTTGCTTTATCGGATTTTGCAACTTGAACGTTCCACTATCATGTGTTCCTGGAATTGAAATCCGTGCTAACGGTACGTTATCGGGTATAGGTTGCATCCATTTTGACCAGTTTTCAAGCCCATTACCAGCGCTAGCAGCAACTGCTTGCTTATCATTGAAAGCAAATACAAATGTGCTAAGTATAGTACTACATATGAATAATTTCAAAATAAACTTCTTATTGCTCATTTTTATCCCTCTCTTTTTCTGTTTTATATCAAACTTATTGAATATAATATAAACTACTTAATAAATAATGTTTCATAAATATGGAATATTGCATAGAAGTAAAATTTAAAAACATCCACATATTCTCATCTCAATGCATTAAAAAAATTTAATATCCCTTTTCACTAGATAAATTATAGTAAGCAACAACTCGAACTTCAATGGGCTTTCATATGCAATATTTCATATTTGGGTCCTACATGATATAAATAAAAAACTTATAATGATTATTTATTCTATACGTGCTAATATACTTATATTAAAATATAAATACATACCTTATATACTCTGAACTACATTACTCAACAGTTAAAACTTAATTTTTTATTGGGAGGATTTACAATGAAATTATTAAAAATAAAACATATAATTCCTTTATCTGCGGCAGCAATTACATTCGTATGTAATCAAGGTGTAGCTGAGGCTTCCACCATTCATACAGTAAAAAAGAATGATACACTTTGGGGTATCAGTAAACAATATGGAGTTTCAATACAATCTATTAAACAAGCAAATAATAAAGGAAAAGATCAAACTTTTATTGGTGAACAGTTACATATTCCAGGATCCATGAAATCAAATGAGGTCACTGTTCATCAAAACGACAAACCTAAGAACATCTCTGGACAAATTATTTATCAAGTACAGCCGGGAGATTCATTAGAAATTATAGCAAAGCGTTACAATGTTACCGTTCAATCTATAAAACAAATTAACAATACAGTCGGAAACAAGCTTTATACAGGACAACATTTAAAAATCAATTCAAGTATTTCAGAAAAAGAAAAAGACTTAATGGCACGCTTAGTTACTGCTGAGGCAGGTGGCGAATCATATAAAGGAAAAGTAGCGGTGGCGAAAGTTATCTTGAATCGTGTAAATGCAAATGGTTTTCCAAATACAATAACAGGTGTTATTTATGAACCTATTAAACGCGGATATGCATTTACTCCTGTTACTGATGGTAGAATTAATCAGCCTGCAAGCGCAGAAGCAAAAATGGCAGTAGAAGAGGCTATCTCTACAAATGGAATAAATTCTGATTGGCTTTATTTTTATAATCCAAAAACTTCAACAAACAAATGGATTACGACACGTCAAACAGTAGCGGTAATCGGTAACCACGTCTTCGCTAAATAAAACTATAATTCTCTTCAAATTTATGCACTTAACAACTATTTCCAATGATTAGCAGACCTCTTCACTTAAAAGGTCTGTTTTTTTATATGTAAGATTTTATTAATCATATGACATAGTGATCATTTAAATCTATTTCTTCTTTCAAATAAAAACATTTGTATTTACTCCACCACTCGGAGAAATTAAAAAAGCATCAAGTTCAAAAACTCCCTCTTTATTAATAAAAGCTATTTCTTAACTTCATAAAAGTGTTATACACTAAGAAAATAAAAAACAAACTATTCGTTAGCAGGTGAAAGAATATGTATGATGTTACAATTATCGGAGCTGGAGTAAGTAGCATCTTTATGGCTTATTCATTAGCCCAAAGTAACAAAAAGATTTTAATTCTTGATAAAGGTAAAGCGCTAAAAGATCGCCATTGTCCTTTAGACCAAGGAAAAGTGTGTAATTGTACTACATGTGATAAATATTTCGGATTTGGTGGTTTAGGAAAGTCTGAAGGGAAATTTAATTATACAAATGGATTTGGTGGCGAACTTGAGCAAAAAGTAGGTAAAAAAGCTTTTATACAACTCATGGCTGAAGTAGATGAAATTCTATGTCAGTTTGGTGGAAGTTCCGTTTCAAAATATTCTACAGAAAATCTAAATCTCACTAAGAGAGCTGAAGCTTGTGGTTTACAAATGCTAACAACAGAAGTAAGGCATCTTGGTACTACACTTTCAAGTAACATTTTTCAGCAGCTCTACGAATTTTTACTTACGAAAATAAATATCCGATTTCATATAGATGTACAACATGTCGTTAAGCAGCAAGACCATTTTAAAATATCTACAAATCAAGGAACTGTCCATTCTAAGCAATTAGTATTTGCAACTGGGCGTTCTGGAACGGATTGGTTAAAAGAAATGTGCTCTTCCCTTGAAATTGCACAGGAGCAAACCCGTATAGATTTAGGTATTAGGGTAGAGATGAAAGAACATCAATTACGTTCTATATTAAAAGATACATTTGAGACGAAACTTTCTTATCAGCATGAACATTTCACGGCTACTACTTACTGTATGAATCCAAAAGGACGCATTATTCGAAAGTATGAAGAAGGTTTAGTTATGCCTGACGGTCAAAATTTTCGAGAGCAAGGAACTGGCACTTCTAACTTAAATTTCACTTTATTTATCCCGCGCTATTTTCCAACTCTCAAAGAAGCAAATGTATACGCAAGTTCAATTATTAAAAGCATTAACCAAGGACGAAATCGGATTGTTATACAGCGTTTAGAGGACTTAATAAAGAAACAACCTACAGCGGAGAACAACATGAAACATAATCGTATACAGCCTACACTACACGGAGATTATGGAGATTTGAATGAAGAAATTCCTCCATTATATATTGAAGGACTCAAAAAATTTTTATTACGTTTAGAACAATTTATCCAAGAACCTATCGATAAAGATACTTTATTATATGGAATTGATGGAAAGTTCTACGCTCCTACAATAAAAATCAATAACCATTTTGAAACAAGTATGAATGGGCTATTTTTAATTGGAGATTGTTCAGGCGTCACTCATTCATTATCTCAAGCAGCTGCAAGTGGTCTGTATGTTGGAAAATATTTATCAGGTATTTAAACTTTTTAATTAAGATACCAGTCAAATGTTTTAAGTTTCACCAACACTTTACTTATCTAATAATAGCTTTAACGAAATTATTATCCCTCCCCCGCTGATGATTAAGCCACAAAGAATCAGGATTTTACGGGATATATTGAACACACATGAAAAACTACATTCTATATAGAATGTAGTTTTCTACTAATTAATATAACCGTTTTCTTCAAGCTTTCTTTTCTGAAAATTTAAACTGGTTAAATGTCAATAGTTTAAAAATCATCTATTCATTTTCACTTTCATTTGTTCGATATTTTGTAACATCGCCGTAGTGTTTAATATGTTAGGATGTCTATAAGTATTTTTTACTACAACTATGACTTTTTCTGCTCCGTTTCTAAAAAAATTAGATTTATGTTACTTCGCTTTAAAATTCTCCATTATATGTATATGAATACTTCAAATTATTACCTTTAGAAAAATATAATCTAAATGGTTCACCACACTCTAATAGTTATAAAAATATAATATATAACATTAGTTAAATAAATTCTATAAAGAAGGTGTAAAAATGAAAAATAAAATAAATTTACAACTGCAAAATATAAGCTTTGTTATAATAATTGCTTTAGCAGTATGGTTAAAAACATATCTTATTACGCGATTCAGTTTTGATTTAAAAATTGAGTCTTCTACACAAGAACTTATTTTGTTTATTAGCCCTCTCGCTGCATCGTTAGCATTTGTTGGATTAGCATTATTTGCAACCGGTGAAAAGAGAAATTATATAGCGCTATGTATTAATCTCTTATTAACAATCGTACTTGTTGGGAATGTAATGTTCTATGATTTTTATAATGATTTCGTTACGTTACCAGTACTTGGACAAACATCAAACTTCGGCCAATTAGGCGGCAGTATTATAGAAATATTGAACTACAAAACTATACTCGCATTCGTAGACATTATTTTCTTCTTTATTTTATTAAAAAAGAAAGCAATAGTCTTTAAAACAGAACGTGTAACTCATTCTTCACGCTTATTATATTTTCTTTTAACAATTGGTGTATTTTTTGCAAATCTACAGCTTGCAGAAAAAGAACGACCTGAATTATTAACGAGATCCTTCGACCGCGTAATGCTTGTGAAAAATTTAGGACTATACACTCATCAAGTATATGATTTAACACTACAAGTAAAGGCTGGATCCCAAAAGGCACTTGCAGATAGTAGTAAATTACAAGAAACTGAAAACTACGTAAAATCAAACCAAAGTGAACCAAATCCTAATATGTTTGGTGCAGCGAAAGGAAAAAACGTAATTGTCGTTACTCTTGAATCTTTGCAAACCTTTTTAATAGGTGCATCAGTTAACGGTCAAGAAGTTACGCCATTCTTAAATGAATTCATAAATGAAAGCTATTATTTCGATAACTTTTTCCACCAAACTGGTCAAGGAAAAACATCGGATTCTGAATTTCTAATAGATACATCGTTGTATCCATTAAATCGAGGTGCTGTATTCTTCACGCACGGTAACAACGATTATACTGCGACTCCAGAAATTTTACGTCAGCAAGGCTATTTCACTTCTGTATTCCATGCGAATAACGCAACATTCTGGAATCGTAATATTATGTACTCCGCTCTTGGTTATGATCGTTACTATAATGAACTTGATTACAAAATTACGCCCGAAACAAATTTAAATTGGGGATTAAAAGATATCGAATACTTTGATCAATCAGTAGATATATTAAAAACTGTTGATCAACCATTTTACGCTCGTTTCCTTACTTTAACAAACCATTATCCATTTACGTATGATGAAGATACAAAATTCATTGAACCATACAACTCTGGTAATGGCGTATTTGATCGTTACATCGTAACAGCACGTTACTTAGACGAATCAATTAAAAAATTTATTGAACGTTTAAAAGCCGAGGGAATGTATGATGATTCTATTATTGTGTTATACGGTGATCATTACGGCATTTCTGAAAAACATAATCGCGCAATGGCACAGTTTTTAGAAAAAGATCAAATAACAGAATTTGATACTTTAAATTTACAACGCACACCTTTATATATTCATATCCCTGGCCAAACAGAAGGTCAAACTATTTCAAAGCCTACGGGACAAATCGATATGAAACCTACCATTCTAAATTTATTAGGGATTGATACTACTAACGATATCCGTTTTGGCCATGATATGTTTTCAGATGAATATACCGGTTTTGTTGTTTTACGTGATGGTAGCTTTATTACAGACCAGTATGCATATACAAATCATACTTTTTATAATCGAGAAACAGGTGAGGTTGTAGATTTACCAAAAAAAGAAGCTCAAGAAATGATTAACCGTGCACAAAATGAATTACGAATGTCTGACAAAATTATTGAAGGCGATTTATTACGTTTCTCAGAAAGTAATAAAATTAAAACTGGAGAAGTAAAAACTAAAATTAAAGAAACTGAAAAATAATCTAAATGGCAAAGGAGCAACTTATTAAAAGTTGCTCCCTTTTTACTTTCTTATAACACATGGTGCAATTTTATATAAAAAATCTGATATATTTTACTTTTATTCTACGCTTGTTTCTAAAGTTACATCTGTATAGGAATTATCCTCACCTATATTCAAGATTACTTCACATTGACGTAATCTCAATTCAAAGAGCTTTATAGGATCATGGTAAACTTCAGGGTTTGATTTCATTTTATGCAATTTATCTTGTTTTTCTTTTATTTCTAAATGAGTGTTTTCTATAGCTTGTTCCAACGCACCAAATGGATTTCTAAAGAACATATTAATATCCCGCTCTTGTGTGTTTTCAAACAGCTCAAATTGCAAGAAAAACTTCTTCATAATAGAAGTCGTTACATCGGTATAATCTTCATTTTCTAAATACTGTTTGTATTTGTTATATAGCATAGCTTTATTTTTAGGAAGAACTCCAAATAATTTACCGGCACTTTTCAGTAAAAATTGCGCTGGTGTAAATCGGCGTAAAATATTTACTTCTTCCATTTGTATTCTAGTTGTCATTCTATCAGTATCTCTGCGCCAGTCATCAATTACTTTAAAGTCACATTCTAACTGTATTCGATTTTCTCCAAATAAAGAATTAAGTCCTTCACTGGTTTCTTTTAAGTACAATTGACTTTGAAGGAGCTCATTATTAGAGGTCGCAATCCAATTTTGCATAGAGCGAGCAAGATTAGGTAATACAGTTTGTTCTAGATATTGTTGCACTCTTCCATTCATCGCTGTGTTTAGTTCAATATCAATGTGACTAAAGTCGCTTTCTTCACTAATTAAATCGGAACAACTCTGCAATAGTTTCGGAATATGTTCTTTAAGATCATTAGTAATTTCGCTTTTCATCGTACGATATGATTCTGTAATTAAATGAATTTTTTCCTTCTCAAAAGCAGTAAGGTTATTAATACAACCATTAAGTTTAACTAACATATCTTCATTCGAATTAATAGAATCCACTAGATCTTTTTCCCTCTCGACGCGTTTATCCAAAAGATATGTAATTGTTTTTCGAATGAAAAACAATAGCTTTTCAGTACGTTCTGCATCGATATTTTTATAGTTAAAGTTAAAATGAATAAACTCAGTTAAATCGTTTAGTTGTTTACTATTTGTATATAACGAAGAATAAGGGAAAACTCTTGCATTAGGGAAATATGTGTTAATTCTCACTTGCGTATCTTGTATAACTCTTTTTGCTTCTGCTTCATTGTAAATGTTATCAATTTTATTTAATAAAAAATGAACTTGTAGATGTGGTGTATGTTCTTGGATACTTAATAGAATGTCACGTTCTTTGTCAGTAAAAGGTGAATCCGCATTCAATACGAATAATAATTCATCTACAGAATTTAAATATTCAAACACCTCATCTCTCGCATCATTGTTCCTATTAAAGCTAGGTGTAACAACGCATGTAAGTTTGTTTTTACTTAAAAATCTGCATGGTAACTTAAATTCAACACATGCTCTATCTCTATATGTTTGACGGTGTACTGCCATCATGTTATGGAAATCAGAGAAATTCTCAGTTGTTGTAATTTCCGAATCTGTTATAGCGTTAATTTCTGTATAAGTGTCATTTTTAAAAACAACTACATTTGAGATTGAATTTTCTAATATATTTTCTCCTAAAATAGAGTTAATAAACGACGCTTTTCCGTTTCCTGAAGTTCCAGTTACTAATAGGCGATTTGTTCTTAAATCTGCAAGCTCACCAACTAACCAGCTAAATCGGTGACCCATTTCTAAATTATGTTCTTGTGCCCAGTGTGTAATAGATTCAAAAAGATGTAAACTATACTCTAAGCCATTCACATGATTAATAGAATATGAAAGTAGGTTTTCCGCATCTTTTATATCCGCTGAATCTATTTTAGAAGGAAAAATCTCATCCCATGCCAATACTGCTGCAGATGGAAATACAGCATGAGAGGGATTGACTACCTTTAACCAATTTGTTAACAGATTTGGAATGATATCGTGTAGTTGTCTAAGCATATATTGACCTTGAATTAATTCAAAGTATGTTTCTTCGTAAAGAGAAGAAATTTCGTCCCATATATCGGACGAATGTATTTCGATATGTATGAAAAATTCATTTATTGTGTTGAGCCATAATAAGTAATTTTGTTCATCTTTATAGCTGTGCCAAAGTGATGAAACAATTTGCGTAAATTGTACTTGATCTACATTATTTAATGTAACTAATACTTTATAAAAATAGTCTGGTGAAATATTTTTAGTAAATCCTTTATCGATGTATTCTTTTAGGACCTCAAACCACGGATAAGATTCTGTTCGAATTAACTCGTTCACAGCAAGCTCTATTGCACTATCAAAATCTTGCTGTTCTTCATAAAAGGAACGGGCAATTGTTGTGACGTTTGGATAATCGGGATTTAAAGAAACCGCTTCTTTTATAACAGCGAAAGCTGAATCAAAATTATTTTGCTCGATGTAAAGAGACAGTAATTGCAGTACAATTTCGGTCATAAGTATTTTGTTATCAGTAGTAATGGAAGTATACACATTTTCAGCAACTGATAATCTATTAAGTTCGAAGTAAGCATCCGCAATATTTTTTTGTGCCCATGGCGCTAATTCATTACTAACTTTCTCCCATTTAAAAATAGCTGCTTCAAAATCTTGATGGTGATAATAAAATTCACCTTGTGCAAAACGAATATAAGATCCATCAGAAATCTCATTTTTTTCTTCGTTTACATAAGCTTCTCCAAGTACTTGAAGAGGTGGGTGTGTTTCATTCTCCATTAGGAATGTTTCATAATACATCTTTTTTATTAATTGTTTTTCTAATCTCATCTTTTCCCCCACTATATCTCAAAATACATTTTTTGAGATATGTCAATACTTTTTTGTATGTATGCTTTTTATCTTAACAAAGAATTCCTTTTGAAAAATTTCATTTTCCTTTCATTTTTCAAGTAAGATTGAATTTTTATGAGAAAAATTTCAGTTTTTTTTCAATTCCCTTTCAGTTGTGAAACAACATTAAATGTTCCTAATAACCTAATAACACTATAATATTCCACATTATATTATCAGGAAAACTATATATATATTACATTATAAAAACAATCTATAACGAATATATATGCAAGATTCCCTTCGCTAATAAATAAAAGAAATCATTATAATATATTTCTCACATTGTTTTCCTTTGAAATATTTCAGTAGTTACGTAATTAAATTCCATTAACCTATATAAATAACTAGTCCAAAAAAAATCTATATGCATATCATGTTATAGTAAAGAATTCAGGAAATCCTAAAAAGGAGGCATTTTCATGTTTGAAGATAAATCTAAAATAAATTACCCATACGAATTTACTGAAACTACAACAGTCCCTCTAAAAAACCCCATCAATAAAACTTTCAAAAACGGCTCTGGTACACATAACTTCCCAATTAAAAAGCATTATAAAGAGCAGGTTTTATATACTGAAAAAATTAATAATAATAAAAATAAATAATCGCATAAATCCTTGTAACAATGTGCCAAATAAGAATCTATATTAGACCTTGCATAGTTATGTTTTTATTAATGTATAAATCTTTCTTATACAACTCATGTACTTTTAAAAAGTGCTGATATACAGCGCTTTTTTTATACATAGATAATGGAAGAACTTGAATTATAAATATAAGGTATGGATTTTTTCCATACCTTTTTTGTTCGTTGCTATTTATAAATGGAGTACGCTCATGTTTACTTTGCATAATAGCACTTTAATGCCCCTTCTAGAAGTCGTTGTATTGAATTTATATAATACCTTGAATATTTTGCGTCTATTTTTTCTTAAGGGATATTTATTCGGGTTACTTATTAGATTATCAATTATATCCCTTCCGATTCCTACTTTTTATAGGTCATTATTGCTCTATTATATATATTTAAAAATTTACTAAGCGTTGTTTCAAAGCTACTTAGTTTTCATAAAATATTTTTTGTTTTCGTTGGAACGAATAGGCTTTAATCTCATCTGTATCTAAATTTTCATGAAATAAATGAATGGCTATAATCTGTCTACAATCGTAGGTATGGTAATAATATGTTCCGGACTCCATACACATTACGCTTGTATATATGGTATTATCTAATGTACCCTCTTCTGTTATTACTCCACCTTTAGGAACCTCGCAATTTGATAAGATATGAAAAAGGGCCGATACTCCCTCTTCTTCGCTATCTATATCTTGAATATTTTGTTTGCCATATGCTGCCCGCACAAACCTTGATGGCGGGGTGAAATCCCCAGGAAGTCCCATTGAGCCTGAGCCTTGCCCAAAAGCACTTAATGGTAAATCACTCCACTCTGTTGGCGCGAATGGCTGCGCTTTAAGGCCAATATATTGTCTTAAATTTTGTAAATGCCAATTAAACTCCGGACTATTCGTCATCACTCCTAGTGGGTTGTCATACATTTTTAATCCTTCATTTGTCGGCTCCAGTACAATACAATCTCCCCATTTATCCGCTAAAATCCAATGTAGTGGTGGCGTAAGTCCTAAATCCGGTAATGGTATATCCAAAAAGGTAATGCTATCTACAGACTTCTTTAACTCTTTGACAGAATTGAATTGTGTGAGACTCCAAGTCACAAAATCAAATGGAGCCAAATTCGTTTTGTTGTCATCTATGCTTTGACTATAAGTAGCGAATCCTGGAAAATAGAGTGTTGCACATGTCATACCTGCTTCATTTACTCCGTCCGCCATAATAATCCTTCCTTGATGATTAATTCCCATTCCGACCGTAGCATGTTTCGTATTGATGATTTCACCAGTTATATTATTCCACTGGTAATGCCGAGGAATGATTATTACTTCTTGATTCAAATCTAATGTGAAGTCCATCGTTCTTGCAAAAAGATGCTGACCGTTTTTTGTCTGTAATGTCAAACTAGTACACATAAAGAACACCCCATTTTATGGTTTTATATACACTTTACATAATTCTGATAAATCTGTAAATTAAAAACCCCTTTCCTTACAAAAAAAATGAGAAAGCACATATACATTACAAGTAGGTTATTTCTAGTTTATAAATGAATGTTAAAAAAGGAGCGACTTGTTACTATCGCTCCTTTTTATTTCTCTCTATATTTTATTAAAATAACCAGGAACCATTTTTTCTCTATGGACAGTATACCTACATAACCCTCTTAAACATCTTCTCCAACTCATAAGTAGAATGATGCACCAGAATCGGTCTTCCATGCGGACATGTATATGGGTTTGTTGTTGTACGAAGTTCTTCAAGTAAAGCGAATATTTGATCGTTCGTTAAATATTGATTTGCTTTAATCGATGCTTTACAGCTCATCATAATAGCTGCTTCTTCACGTAATTTTTTAATATCAACTTTTTTTAGTTTGACGACTTGCTCCATCATCTCATCAATGATTTCTGTTTCTTGTCCTTTCGGGAACCACGTTGGATGCGAACGAACGATAAAGGATTGATGGCCAAACTGCTCTAAAAATAGTCCGACTTTTTTTAGTTCTTCTAACTGCTCTTCGACACGTAAAAATTCGGTAAGAGATAAATCTATGCGGTACGGTACAAGTAATTCTTGTACTTCTTGCGTAACTCGTCCCACTTTATCACGGAAATATTCATAATTGATGCGCTCCTGCGCAGCATGCTGATCAATCATATATAGCCCGTTATCATTTTGAGCGAAAATATATGTTCCGTGCATCTGTCCAATTGGATAAAGTGGTGGTAAATCGTTACCGTTCATTTCAATCTCTTTTATTTCGTGAACTTCTTCTTCCAATTCCTCTAATTCAAAATCGTCATCGTTGCTAGTCCATTCCTTTTCCTCTCGAACCGTTTGTTCTATTACCGGCTTAGAGGATGGCTGCCAGCTTTGCTCTTCTCTTACTAGTGACTGTGGTGGTTGCCATTCTTGCTTCGGCGGTTGCCACAGTTGTGCTGGTTGTTTTACAGTCGTTGTTTCTTCTTGTTTCTCATCCATTCCTGTTGGTAAAACGATGTTAGGCATAGATGATTCTCTCGGTTTTGTATGCTCAAACTTGAACTGTTCTTGCACACTTTCATCTTTTTCTTTTTTCCTCGTTGTTACACCAGCATCTGGAATGAGTTGTATTTTTTTGAATGCAGCTTGCAATGTTTCTTCGATAAGCTTTAGCAATTCTTGTTCTTTACTAAAGCGTACTTCTAATTTTGCTGGATGTACGTTGACATCAACAAGCATTGGATCCATTTCAATTGATAAGAAACCGATTGGGTATCGTCCGATTGGCAATAACGTATGATATCCTTGCTGAATGGCTTTCATTAATACGAAATTTCGAACGTAACGGCCATTTACAATCGTTGACATATAGTTACGCGACGCTCTCGTTACTTCTGGTAATGTTACATATCCTTTAATTGTAAAGTCTAGAGATTCAGCTTCAATCGGAATAAGCTTCTTCGCAACTTGAATGCTGTAAATCGATGCAAGTACTTGTCTTACATCACCATTCCCTGATGTATGAAGCAATTTCTTTTCATTATGAAACAGTTTTAACGATACTTCTGGATGAGACATTGCAATACGATACACGATATCTGTAATGTTCCCAAGCTCTGTATGAATAGTTTTCATATATTTAAGACGCGCTGGTGTATTAAAAAATAAGTTTTGTACAGTAATATCTGTTCCTTTTCGGCTTGCCGTTTTCTCTTGTTTTATAATGTCTCCACCTTTAATACTAAGGTGTGTACCAGGCGCATCACCTGTGCTCGTAATTAATTCTAATTCACTCACTGAGGCAATACTCGGCAGGGCCTCTCCGCGGAAACCGAGCGTTCTTATACGAAATAAATCATTTTCATCTTTAATTTTACTCGTTGCGTGTCGTTCAAATGCAACGATACAATCTTCTTCAGCAATACCATCTCCATTATCGATGATGCGAATCTTCGATAATCCAGCTTCTTCTAAGTGGATTTCAATAGATGTACTATTCGCATCGATGGAATTTTCCACGAGTTCTTTTACAACTGAGGCCGGGCGCTCTACTACTTCCCCTGCCGCAATTAAGTTAGAGAGTTGATCATCGAGTTTGCGAATTTTCCCCATCTACTTACTCATCCTTTCTTTAACTTTTTCTGTAAACGATACAGTTCATTCATCGCTTCTAAAGGCGTCATATCGAGTAAATCAATCTTTTTAATTTGTGCAAGTACTGCCGTTTCTTTTGGATTTAGCACAGGCTTGTCTTGATTTTTCGAAGACTGTTCTCCTCCAAAGAAAGATAGTTGTGAATCTTCTTCAGTCTCTTCTTTCTTTTCTTGTATTTCTGCTGGTTCTTCTTTTACAACAACTGGTTCTGGAGCGACTTCTGGCACTTTCACTTCTACTCGTTTCGGAATAACAATTTCTTCCTGTCCTTCTAGTTGTGCTAACACTTCTTTCGCGCGAGCGATTAAGCTCTCTGGAAGCTCGGCAAGTTGAGCAACGTGAATTCCGTAACTTTTATCAGCCGCTCCATCTTGAATTTTATGAAGGAAAACTACTTTTCCATTCTCTTCAATTGCTGAAACATGTACATTCTTTAGTTGGTCTAAACTTTCTTCTAACACTGTTAATTCATGATAATGTGTAGAGAATAATGTTTTCGCACCAATTTGGTCATGAATATGTTCAATGATTGCTTGCGCAAGTGCCATACCATCATACGTGGATGTACCGCGTCCAATTTCATCGAATAAAATTAAACTTCTCTCTGATGCATTTGCAATTGCATTTTTCGCTTCTAACATTTCAACCATAAATGTACTTTGACCTGAGATTAAATCATCCGCTGCACCAATTCTCGTAAAGATTTGATCGAAGACAGGTAATACTGCTTCTGTCGCTGGTACAAAACAACCAATTTGTGACATAACAGTAACAAGTGCTAATTGTCTCATATACGTACTTTTACCAGACATGTTCGGTCCTGTAATTAAAAAGACATCCATCTTCTCCGGCATAATACAATCATTCGGTACATACAATTTCCCGTTCAATACTTTTTCAACGACAGGATGACGACCATCTTTAATAAAGATTTCGCGCTTATTTGTTAAAACAGGTTTTACAAACTGCTCTTCTTCACTAACTGTCGCAAAGCTTTGCAGTACGTCTAGTTCACTAATTACTTTCGCTAAATGCTGTAATTTCGGAATGAATACTTTTACTTCTTCGCGAAGTGCTGTAAATAAATCGTATTCTAATTGTACAATTTTCTCTTCTGCTTCTAAGATTAATGTTTCTTTTTCTTTTAGCTCATCTGTTATGAAACGCTCTGCATTTGCAAGTGTTTGTTTACGCTCATAGCGCCCTTCTGGAAGTGCTGCAAGATTAGCCTTCGTCACTTCAATATAGTAGCCGAAAATACGGTTGTACCCAATTTTTAATGATTTAACCCCTGTAATATCACGCTCTCGTTTTTCAAGCTCAGCAATCCACGTTTTTCCGTTTTTACTAACGTAACGATATTGATCAAGCTTATCATTATAGCCATCTTTAATAATATCTCCATCTTTAATAGAAAGCGGTGGGTTTTCTTGAATACTTCTTCCTAGTAATTCAGTTAAGCTCTCACATGGATCTGCACCTTGAATTAACCTTGCTGCATAAGCATTATCTAAAAGACTAATCGCTTCTAAAATAGCTGGTACTTGCAGTAAAGAACGTCTTAATTGTAATAAGTCCCGTGCATTTACATTACCAAATGCAACTTTCCCTGCTAAACGCTCTAAATCATATACTTCTTTTAACTTTTCTTTTAAATCTTCACGTAAGAAGTAATCATTTACAAACGTTTCAACCATTTCTAAACGCTCTTCAACTTTTTCTTTCTGGATAAGCGGACGTTCCATCCACTGTTTTAACATACGCCCACCCATAGCCGTTTTTGTTTTGTCTAATAGCCATAATAATGAGCCTGTCTTTTCCTTCGTGCGAAGAGTCTCTGTTAACTCTAAATTACGTTTTGAATGCACATCAATTTTCATAAATTGATTCGTGTAATAAATTTCTACTGGTTGCAAGTGATCTAATGAACGTTTTTGTGTTCTTATCACATAGTTAAATAAGCGTCCAATTGCTTTAATTAATTTTGCTTGGGAAACACTTTTCACAAGATGTTCTAATCCTTCTGGAATAGTTGTTGCATCTTCATACGAAATCGTCATTTTTAATGTTTCAGTTAACTTATTTAATTCATCTTTTGAAAATGTAGAATCTACAACAATTTCTTTTGAACCAGTCGCATACACTTCTAATAAAATATCTTCTACTGAACCAGTTAATAACGTCACTGTATTTTGTCCAGTCGTTAAGTCATTACAAGCTAGCGCATAAGATCCATCTTCGAAATGTGTTAATGCTGCTAAGAAGTTATTCTCCTTCTCGTCTATTGTACGCCCTTCCATCATCGTTCCTGGCGTAATTAGTTGTACTACTTCACGACGTACTACACCTTTAGCTGTTTTTGGGTCTTCCACTTGCTCACAAACAGCTACTTTATATCCTTTTTCAACAAGTTGTTCAATATAATTTTTAGCTGCATGATGTGGTACACCACACATCGGTATACGTTCACTACTACCACCATCTCGGCTCGTTAATGTAATTTCAAGTTCATGAGCTGCTTTAACCGCATCTTCAAAGAACATTTCATAAAAATCACCTAATCGGAAAAATAAAAAGGCATCTTGATAGTCTGCCTTAACCTTTAAGTATTGCTGTATCATAGGCGTATATTGCGTCATGTCTTTCCTCCATAATTCTTACATAATAATCTATATTCATATATGTCACACTTCACGGACATCCATATCTCCTATTCCAGGAGTCTCTCCTCATTATAGCACATTTCATAAGGAATCATGTTCATGCAGAACCACTTATGTACTGTAAAAAGCTAGGAAGAACTTCTCCCTAGCTTTCTCTTACTCTTCTTCTGCATCGACGATAAAGTTCGGATCTAATTCTTCAAACTCATCATCATCGACTTGGAAATCCTCGTCTGATTCTACGCAACCTTCAGGATTTACACTTACACAAATTTTCGTTTCCCCAACTACTTCTGTTACAAATTCACGTTCTACCGTCACAACAATTTTATTACCATTTGGCGATACAAGAGCTTCTAAACAATTTGGCGGCTGAATTACACGAGCGATAATTTCTAAATCGTCACCAGAGAAGTTTTTATCACGATACCCAATACTTACTTCATCATTGTAGTTAACACGTTCTGTTACAACTTCAGTCTTTGTGTTTCCATCAAATGAATACCAAGTGTTTACATCATAGAAACCTTCAATTTCCACATGTTTTCCATTCTTTCTCGCTTCGTACGAATGGTTAATTACCCAGCACCCTAAAATACTTGTTGGCTCATTATTCGATTCACATGTATGCGTTGACTTTGTATACTTACGTCCTTTTCCAACCACTGCTTTTGTAATAATCTCTCTAAATTCGGACATTCGTAACCCTCCTCAATCACTATTCACTTAATCATATGCGTGACAATAGCGGAATGTGTCATTCTTTTTTTTGAGAAGAATTTCCGATATAACCCACAAAAAAAAAGAGATGTCAATAAGACATCTCTTTAACAACCACAATTTCCTTTTTTACTTTCTACTGCTGCACCAGTTTCACCCTTCAACACATCGCCGCCAGTTGAAACTAATATTTCATCTGTTACATTGTTAGAAATGGTACTAGCAACTAGCTGTAGTAAGTCATTTACATACGTTTGTGAAGATTTAAACTCCTGTACAACTGGGATATTATCTAACTTATCTTGAAGTGCATCAATTTCAGCTTCTACTTTTTTCAAAGCTTCCCATTTCCCATAATGTTGCAAGTTTACTGCTTGTTTTTGCAAAGCTTTTATTTCATCAATTGCTCGCTTTACATTTTCATTTTTATGAATTTGTGCTTCTGCTCGCTTAAAGAAATCGACTTCTTCTGTTTCAGAGATCATTTTCGCTAATTCTTTCGCTTGCTCAACAATTTCATCTTTCGTATATACTTTCATCTATTATTTCACCTCAATCGGCTCCTTAACCAATTCCCCGTTAAGAGACCAAGTTTTTGCTTCCGTTATTTTTACTTTCACAAGCTGACCAATTAAAGATTTTGAAGCAACAAAGTTTACAAGTTTATTCGTACGTGTATATCCCGCAAGTACTTCAGGATTATTCTTACTTTCTCCCTCAACTAATACTTCTACAACTTGACCTATATAACGCTTATTCTTATTAACTGCATATTCATTCACTAGTGTATTTAAGCGTTGTAATCGCTCTTTCTTCACTTCCATCGGAACATTATCCTGCATTTTTGCAGCTGGTGTACCTTCACGCGGAGAATAAATAAATGTAAATGCCGTATCAAATCCTACTTCACGATATAACGACATCGTCTCTTCAAACTGTTCGTCCGTTTCATTTGGGAAACCAACGATAATATCAGTCGTTAGTACTGCATTTGGAATTGTTTCTTTAATTTTTCGTACAAGCTCTAAATAGTGTTCTCGCGAATATTTACGCGCCATAATTTTAAGCATATCTGTACTACCAGATTGAACTGGTAAGTGGATATGTTCTACTAGGTTACCACCTTTTCCAAGAACATCAATTAAATGATTGTCAAAATCACGTGGATGGCTTGTTGTAAAACGAATACGCGCGATATCGATTTTACGAAGTTCATCCATTAAATCGCCAAGACCATATTGTATATCTTCAAAGTCTTTACCGTATGCGTTTACGTTTTGTCCAAGTAACGTAATTTCTTTATAACCGTTCGCAGCTAAATGGCGAATTTCTTTAATAATATCTTCTGGACGTCTACTGCGCTCTTTTCCGCGTGTATACGGTACAATACAATATGTACAAAACTTATCACAGCCATACATAATATTTACCCAAGCTTTAATATCACCACGACGTACTTTCGGAAGGTTTTCAATTACATCCCCTTCTTTTGACCAAACTTCAACTACCGTCTCTTTTGAGAACATTGCGTCCTTTAAGATATACGGTAATCTATGAATATTGTGTGTACCAAACACCATATCTACATGCTGATTTTTTTGCATAATTTTATTTACAACAGATTCCTCTTGAGACATACAACCACATACACCAATTATAAGATCCGGATTTCTTCGCTTTAATGATTTTAAATGACCAAGTTCACCGAACACTTTATTTTCAGCATTTTCACGAATTGCACAAGTATTTAATAAAATTACATCTGCCTCTTCAGTTGAAAAGGTTGGCTCATATCCAAGTGTTGTAAAAATCCCAGCCATTACTTCTGTATCATGCTCATTCATTTGACAGCCATATGTACGAATGTAAAACTTTCTTCCTGCGCCAAAATCGCGAAACTCTTCAGGTAGGCCAAAATCTCTTTCAATTTTAACTTCTTCTTTCCCACGCTTTTTCGCCAATTTCAAGGAAGGTGGTTGGTATACACTTTCAAAGTATTTACTATAATCTTTCTCTTCTTTTTTCGTAGAGGAATTTGCTTGTCGACTTGCTAATCGTTGTTGCTCGTTCATCGGTAATCTCCTTTCACCCTTAACTATACACACACTCTGTAGTCCATTTTAATGCGCTTAGACCCATCTCAATGATGTTAGATAGCATGAGAGATAACTTGCCCTTTGAAACTTGAGTAATCGATCTAATCATCCGTAAGAATGAAGTCTTCCCCACACAAATAGACATTCCCTTTTTATTATTTCATCTTGTCCTACCCAAAAGCATATTGCTTTATCCCTATACACATTATCATAGTATAGAGCCTTTAGCCAACTTTAACGAAGAAGGCTTCTTATCCTATATTTCATTTCACAGTTAATGAACATGCTATTTTTATACAACGATTTATATATTATTTTATCATTCAGAATTTTCTAAGTAAACAAATCTATTAATTATTTTTATTCACTCAAAAAGAAGGTTACCAAGTGGCAACCTTCTCTCCGATCATTACATAAATTCAGCAACAAGCTCATCAAACATTTTCTGATCCATATTCAAATCAGCTTGCACTAAAGGTTTTTCACTATAGTCTTTTACAAGCTCTTGGTAAGAGGGCTGCTTTGTATTTTGATAAATTAAACCTGTTACTAACCCGTTCTTTTCCATTAATGTTTGCATAGCCATCATGCGGTTAGATGGATCGTATCCTTCTACTGTACTTAGTTTCGTTAAATTCTCTTTAAACCAATCATAAGTATTTACTTTATTGTAAGTAACACATGGACTAAATACATTAATTAATGAAAAGCCTTTATGATTAATACCAGCTTCAATAATTTGCGTTAATTCTTTTAAATCACTTGAAAAGCTTTGCGCCACAAATGTCGCACCAGCTGTTAAAGCCATTTCCATAACATTTAGTGATGGTTCAATTGAACCTTGTGGTGTACTTTTCGTTTTAAATCCAGCTTCACTACGTGGTGAAGTTTGACCTTTTGTTAATCCGTAAATTTGGTTATCCATTACGATGTACGTAATATCAATGTTACGACGAATAGAATGGATTGTATGTCCCATACCAATCGCAAAACCATCACCGTCACCACCGGATGCAATAACTGTTAAATCACGATTTGCCATTTTCACACCTTGTGCAATCGGAAGAGCACGTCCGTGAATACTATGCAAACCATATGAATTAATATACCCTGAAATACGACCGGAACAGCCGATACCAGAAATAACAGCTAGCTCATCTGGATTTAAACCAACGTTAGCTGCCGCACGCTGAATCGCAGCCTGCACCGAGAAGTCTCCGCAACCTGGGCACCAGTTTGGTTTTACACTGTTACGAAAGTCCTTAAATGTTGCCATTTAATACAACCCCTTTTTTACATTCGTTGTAAATCTCTTTCGGCAAGAATGGATTTCCATCGTATTTTAAAAGACTAGAAATTTTCTCACCATTGCCAAGATTCATTTTCATAATGTTAGCAAGCTGACCAGTTGCATTGTTTTCTACTACTACAACACGCTTCGCTTTTTTCACAAGTGGACCGATTTCAGCTGTTGGGAACGGATGAATTAAACGTACATGGGCATGGTTTACTTTCATTCCTTCTTGTTCTAAACGCTGCATTGCCTCTTCGATCGCACCACGAGTTGAGTTAAAGCCTACTAACAATACGTCTGCGTCATCATGCTTAGCATTTTTGTAAATAGGGGTATTAAACTGTAAATTCGCCATTTTACGGAAACGTTTGTCCATTTGATCTTTACGATTTAACGCTGATTCAGATGGTTTACCCGTTTCATCATGTTCTACACCTGTAACATGGTGAATACCATTTTTCATACCAGGTAAAACACGTGGTGAAATCCCATCTTCTGTTACTTCATAACGCTTGAAGTATGCTTTATTTTCACGTTCTGGTAATTCTACTTCTAAATCAAGCTTACCACGACGAATTTCCACTTTATCTAACTTAAGTGGTTCTACTGTTTGCTTTCCTAAAGAAAGCTGTAAATCTGTTAAGAAAATAACAGGCACTTGATATTCTTCTGCTAAGTTAAACGCTTCTACAATATCATAGAAAGCTTCTTCAACTGTACTTGGCGCCATTACGATTTTTGGAATTTCACCATGCGTTCCGTAAATCATAGCCATTAAGTCAGACTGCTCTTGTTTTGTTGGTAAGCCCGTACTTGGGCCACCGCGTTGTGTATCAATGATAACTAGCGGTGTTTCAGTAATACCTGCTAAACCAATTGCTTCCATCATTAAAGAAAGACCAGGACCAGCAGATGCTGTTAATGTACGAACACCAGCGTAGTTTGCACCGATCGCCATTGTACAAGCTGCGATTTCATCCTCAGTTTGGATTACTGTTCCGCCGACTTTTGGTAACTTTTTAATTAAATATTCCATAATTTCAGATGCAGGTGTGATTGGATATGCAGACATAAAGCGAGCACCACCAGCTACCGCACCAAATGCGATTGCGTCGTTTCCAATCATAAACATGCGTTTCTGACCATCAGCTTTTTCAAGCTGCATCATGTTTACTTTCTCACCAAGCAATTCTTTCATGTATTGAGAGCCGCGTTTAATTGCTTCCATATTCTTTTGAACGACTTGCTCTCCTTTACGACCAAAGATTTCTTCAACAACCTCTAAATAAGCTGTTTCGTCTAATCCTAATACCGCACTAGATGCCCCAACAGCAACCATATTTTTCATTAAAGATGTGCCTAATTCTGAAGCGATATCTGTAAACGGTATCACATATAGATTTACATCTGTATTATCAGGTATTGTCGGATTAAATTTCGCATCCGCAACTACAATTCCGCCCGGACGTAGTTCGTGGAAGTTAAAATCAATTGTTTCTTGATCAAAAGCAATTAAAATATCTAAATCATCTGAGATCGCGCGTACTTCTGTTGTACTTACACGAATTTTATTATTTGTATGGCCGCCTTTAATACGTGATGAGAAGTGGCGGTAACCGTATAGGTAATACCCTAATCGGTTTAATGCAATACAGAAGATTTCCCCTGTACTTTCAATTCCTTCACCTTGTTGGCCTCCAACTTTCCATGAAAGTTGACTAATCATCTCCTACACCCCTTTTGGCTGCATTCATTGTAGTGTATTTTTTTACAGTATTAGTTTAGCATTTTTTATGCAAATAAACTACAATGGACGCAAATTATGCCTCTTCTGTTTTCCCTGAATCTTTAGTATAATGCTATTTCGTTTACCATTCTAGTATTAGGTCTTAAAAAAATCAATAAATTCAAGTGAATTTATTTTAATTTTTCCGAATTTTTAAAACGCATTCTTTAGAACGTTATACAGTCAACAAAATTTTTATATAAAAATCGCTCTACAGTTGATTCATTATACTTTTTACACAGTTGATTCATTATATTTTCATAATCCCTATATACTTCTACACCTACAACAGTTTCTAAAATCCCATCAAAATCAGAACCGAATCCTATATTTTTTTCTCCACCTAATGAACAAATATATTCCACATGCCTTAATATATCTGCTATATTCGCTTGTCTTTCATTCGTTAAAAACTGCGGTACGAAAGTAATACCAATAATGCTATTTTTCTTTATAAGGGCTCTTATTTGTTCATCGGTTAAATTGCGTGGATGCCCACAAAGTTGATAACAGTTTGAATGAGATGCAATTGGGTTTTTAGCAATTTCAATAACATCCCAAAAGCTTCTTTCATTTAAGTGAGACACATCGGTCCATAAATGTAACGTATTAAGTTCTTGTACAACTTGTCTACCAAATGTAGTTAAACCTGCTCCACGTGTCTCTAGCGCTCCATCAGCTAACAGATTGGCATAGTTCCATGTCAATCCAAAGGAACGTACACCTAAGCGATAAAACAAACGTAATTTCATCGCTTCTTTTCCAATTGCTTCGCATCCTTCTAATGTTAATAATGCTCCAATCTCGTCTTGTTTTAGCATGTTAATATCGTTTTTTGTCTGAATAAACTTCATTCCTGGTAGCGATAGAATTTCATTATGAAAAATATCTATCATTTGCAGCGCAACTTCAAAACGCTTTTCATACGCTACTGTTTCTGGTATATATATAGCAAAGCATTGTATACTTCCTTTTCTTTTCATTAATTGTTCAAATGTAATATGTAATTGTGAATCGTTTTGAAAGTCTTTTTTTCCCTTTGCACTCCATAACTGAAAGAGTACATCGCAATGCGCATCAAAAATTTTCATTTTCATTCCTCCATTACAAAAACAACCTGTTTGCATACATGCAAACAGGTTGTTTCAACTTAACGAGGTTCTACAATTAATTTTATCGCTGTACGCTCTTCACCATCAATCATAATATCTGTAAACGCTGGGATACAAATCAAGTCCAAACCGCTAGGCGCTACAAATCCTCTTGCAATTGCTACTGCCTTTACCGCTTGGTTCAATGCACCTGCACCAATAGCTTGAATTTCTGCTGTTCCGCGTTCGCGAATAACACCTGCAAGTGCACCAGCTACAGAATTAGGGACCGACGTTGCTTTAACTTTTAATATTTCCATTCCGCGTTTCCTCCTCGTTTCTATAAAAAGTAATAGCAATTATTTCACTTTAACTTATATTCACGAGGAATGGCACGTATTCCTGCTAAATTTCTGTAATTTTTCTAAAAAATTAAAATATAACGAATCCTCTAACTTTTCGTTAAAAATCAGTCAAAAAATGGCTGGTCATCATTAATTAAAATGCGCTCAATTTTCTTCGCTTTCCCTGTATTAGGATCCACATCAATTAACACTGCACTTAATTGTGTTCTACCATTCGTCACTTCAAAACGCACTGGTAAGTTCGTTAAAAACTTCTTCAATACCGCTTCGCGATCCATACCTAAAATCCCATCATATGGGCCTGTCATACCAACATCTGTAATATAAGCTGTTCCGCTTGGTAAAATACGATTATCAGCTGTAGGAACGTGTGTATGTGTACCTACTACCGCTGTAGCACGACCGTCTACATACCAACCTAACGCCTGCTTCTCACTTGTTGTTTCAGCATGAAAATCAACAAAGATAATGTTTGTACGTTTTTTTGCAATACTGATTAACTCATCCACTTTACGGAATGGACAATCAATTGGAGGAAGGAAAGTACGTCCTTGTAAGTTAATAACTGCAACTTCTGTTCCATTACAATTTACAAAGATAAGCCCTTTACCCGGCGTTCCTTCTGGGAAGTTAGCTGGTCTTGCAAGATATTTTGCATCATCGATAAATTCAAATACTTCACGGTTATCCCAAGCGTGGTTTCCAAGCGTAACCGCTTGTGCCCCGCACTCTAAAAAGTTTCGATATATTTTTTCCGTAATTCCACGTCCACCCGCAGCATTTTCTCCATTAATAATTGTTACTGTCGGTGTATATTTCTTCTTTAATGCCGGTACGTACTGTTGAATCATGTCTCTACCAGGAGATCCTACTACATCCCCAACAAATAATATTCTCATATGTCTTACCCTTTCTATGTACTACATTTTTTATTACCATACTATAACTTAAAGCTATTTCCTTACAACAGTTACAATTTATCTATTATAAGTTTCTTTCACTTGCATACTGCTCATAAAGTGAAACTATAATCAGTGGGGGTTTTGTTCATCCCCCACTGATTATTAGCCTTCACCAATCGGGCGTTTACGGGCAGTTTATCCCCCACCTAATTTCTTTGCTCAAGCCGAATTTTGAGGTGGGAGTTTTACTGCCCGTTAACGCGGGATAAATAATTTTCTTTATTTTACCCAATTCCAACACAAAAAAATAAAGTGGTGTTTCACCACTTTATTTTGCGTATTCCACTGCACGTGTTTCACGAATAACAGTTACTTTAATATGTCCTGGATAATCCAGTTCATTTTCAATACGTTTTCGAATATCACGAGCTAAACGATGAGCTTCTAAATCATCAATTGTATCTGGTTTTACCAGAATACGAACTTCACGTCCTGCTTGAATTGCGAAAGATTTTTCTACGCCTTCATAAGACTCTGAAATTTCTTCTAACTTTTCAAGACGACGAATGTAATTCTCAAGCGTTTCACTACGAGCTCCCGGTCTTGCAGCTGATAATGCATCTGCTGCAGCAACTAGAACTGCAATGATAGAAGTTGGTTCTGTGTCACCATGGTGAGATGCGATACTGTTTATTACAACAGGATGCTCTTTATATTTCGTTGCGAGTTCAACACCAATTTCAACGTGGCTACCTTCTACTTCATGATCGATTGCTTTTCCGATATCATGTAATAGACCAGCACGTCTTGCTAGTTTTTCATCCTCACCAAGCTCCGCTGCCATAAGTCCAGTTAAGTATGCAACTTCCATAGAGTGTTTTAAGACGTTTTGCCCGTAACTTGTACGGTATTTTAAACGACCTAAAATTTTAATTAAATCTGGATGTAAGCCATGAACACCCACTTCAAACGTTGTTTGCTCTCCGACTTCACGAATATACTCGTCCACTTCACGTCTTGATTTTTCGACCATCTCTTCAATACGCGCTGGGTGAATACGTCCGTCCTGTACTAGTTTATCAAGAGCGATACGAGCTGTTTCACGACGAATCGGGTCAAATCCAGATAGAATTACCGCTTCTGGTGTATCATCGATAATAAGGTCAATACCTGTTAACGTTTCTAACGTACGAATGTTACGACCTTCACGTCCGATAATACGTCCCTTCATTTCGTCATTTGGAAGATTTACAACCG
Source organism: Bacillus sp. RC242 (assembly GCF_044908245.1). Lineage (NCBI taxonomy): Bacteria > Bacillati > Bacillota > Bacilli > Caryophanales > Bacillaceae > Bacillus > Bacillus sp. RC242. The sequence goes on along the minus strand of NZ_JBIYCZ010000015.1, from coordinate 52,839 downwards.
AAACGGTTGTTTCAGCAACATGATCAGCTGCACATCTTTGCATTGCAAGAGATAAAATCTCTTTTGCCTTCTTATCCGCTTCTTCTTTCGCGCGAACTTCACTTTCTTTTACCATAACGGCAATTTCATGAGAAACTTCACTTTCCACTTTACCAAGAATAATTGCTTTCGCTTGTTCGCGGGTCAGATTGGAAATGCGCTCTAATTCTGTTTGTTGCTTTTGAACTAACTCTCCCACTTTGCTTTCCAACTCTTCAATCTGTTGTTGTTTCGCTACAAGAGATTCCTCTTTCTTTTCTAACTGTTGCTCGCGCTTATCGAGCGTTTCGTCTTTACGATCAAGGTTCTCTTCTTTTTGCATTAAACGATTTTCTTGTTTTTGTAATTCGCTTCTACGGTCACGAATTTCTAATTCAGCTTCTGTACGAAGTGTATGAATTTCATCCTTTGCTTCTAAAAGCGCTTCTTTCTTAAGTGCTTCAGCATCACGATTCGCTTCGTCTAGAATACGTTTTGCTTCATTAGCTGCACCATTAATCTTCGCTTCAGCAATAGACTTTCGAACAAAAAAGCCAACAACTGCACCGACTGTTGCAAGCAAAATGGAGATGAGTATCCAAACTGTACTACTCATGATTTCACCTCCCCTTGCTATGAATGAAAAAAGACTGTCGGCATGTACATTGAATTACAACGTACAGCAAAGACCGTCGTCCCGCTTTTTTAAGGGACTTTCTTCATTTCACAATTAAAATGTCATATTATTATTTCGGCAAGATTTAAGTCTTACTCCGAATATTACTTCTCTTCTTGAGAAGAGTATATCGTATACAAGAAAAAATATACATTCTCATTGTATCTATCGCAATTTTCATTGTCAAGCGTTGTCTACTTTTACTTTCTTTACCTTCAGCCCTGAATCTTATATGGATTAAAAAAACAGACAGCATATTATCCTGGAAAACCTTAGAAAATCCCAATTCATTCACTTAAAATATATGAATATTCCCCTTTACACATAGCCTTTTGGATAGAATAAATATTTTATCTCCAGCTATATATAACGCTTTCATAGTGGATTAAAAAATAAAAGACACGGTCCCGTGTCTTTTATTTTTTAATCTTGACGAGTTGAATCTTCCGTGTCTTCAACACCAGAGTTTTCACCAATTCCGTGATGTTCACGAACAAAGAAGGCAATTTCCTCTCTTAAATCCGTATTCTCTTTTAAGAATTGCTTCGAATTTTCACGACCTTGTCCTAAGCGTTCTTCATTATAAGAGTACCAAGCACCGCTCTTTTGAACGATATCAAGTTCAGAAGCCATATCTAAGATTTCACCTTCTCTTGAAATACCTTCTCCGTACATAATATCAACTTCAGCAACACGGAATGGCGGTGCTACTTTATTTTTAACTACTTTTACTTTCGTTTTATTACCAACAATATCGTTACCTTGCTTTAACTGCTCAGCACGACGTACTTCAAGACGGACAGTTGAATAGAATTTCAACGCACGACCACCTGGAGTTGTTTCTGGGTTCCCGAACATAACCCCAACTTTTTCACGAATTTGGTTGATAAAGATTGCGATTGTTTTTGATTTGTTGATTGCACCTGAAAGTTTACGAAGTGCTTGTGACATTAAACGTGCTTGTAAACCAACGTGAGAGTCACCCATGTCCCCTTCGATCTCAGCTTTCGGTACAAGAGCTGCCACAGAGTCAATTACGATAATATCAACCGCTCCACTTCGTACAAGTGCTTCTGCGATTTCTAGTCCTTGCTCTCCTGTATCAGGCTGTGATAATAGTAATTCATCTATGTTAACACCTAATTTTTGTGCATATACAGGATCCATTGCATGCTCCGCATCAATGAACGCTGCTTGTCCACCTTGACGCTGTACTTCCGCGATTGCGTGTAATGAAACTGTTGTTTTACCTGAACTTTCAGGTCCATAAATTTCAATAACACGGCCACGTGGGTATCCGCCTACCCCTAGTGCCACATCAAGTGCTAAAGAACCACTTGAAATTGTAGAAATTCTACGCTCCGCTTGTTCTCCTAATTTCATAATTGAACCTTTACCGAATTGCTTCTCTATTTGTTTTAACGCCATATCTAATGCCGCTTGACGATCGCTCATTCAAAATTCCTCCTTAACTAAATTGCTAATCTTATTATACCTATTTTCAATTCAATTTGCCAACAAAAATCGAACATTTATTCGTTTTTTTATTTTTTATCGAATAAAACTAGGTTTTCCAACAAAAAAAACTAGAAGAAATTTATATCTCTTCTAGCTTTTTAAATAAATGATAAAATCCATATTTTGTAGAGCGTTCTCTAATTTGTTGACGACTTCCACTTAAATTAAGTGAGAAGACTACAGCTGGTTCATCTTTAATCACCAATCCAATAAATACTGTTCCTGGTTCTTTATGCTCTGAAGCATCCGGTCCTGCTACCCCAGTGAAACTAATTCCGATATCTGCTTTTAATAATCCCTTAACATTTTCAGCAAGATAACGAGCACTTTCTTTACTAACTGCACCATCAGTACGCAACACTTCTTCAGGCACATGTAAAACATGTTGCTTCACATCATTTTGATAACAAATGACACCGCCTTTAAATACAGACGAAACACCAGCATTTTCTGTTACTTGATTTCCAAAAAGACCACCTGTTAAACTTTCTGCACACGCTAAAGTTAACCCTTTTTCCTTCAATAGCCTTATTGCCTTGTAATGAAGGAAATCTTGGTCATATCCGTAGAAAAACTCTCCTACTCTTTCTAAAATCAAATCTTCCACATGCTGAATCAGTTTCTCCGCCTCATCAGCATTTTGATGTTTGGCAGTTAAACGTAATGTCACTTCTCCATCATTTGCGAGTGGTGCAATGGTTGGGTTCGTTTGACCATCAATTAAATCTTGAACTTTCACCTCTAATTGAGATTCACCAATACCAAAAAAACGAAGAACACGAGAATAAATATTTTCCCCCGTTGTAAACTTACATAAAAAAGGCTCTACGTAACTTATATACATCGGCTTCATTTCTTTTGGTGGTCCTGGTAATAAAATATAAACTTTTCCGTTCTTATTTAACCCCATACCAGGCGCCATACCGTGATCATTTGCAAATACAGTCGATCCATTTAAAACGAGTGCCTGCTTTTTATTATTCTCCGTAAATTCACGGCCTGTACGCTTAAAATAATCGCTTATCGATGTTAATGCCTTTTCATCATACACAAGCTCTTCATCTAAACTAGACGCTATTGTCTCTTTCGTTAAATCATCTTTTGTCGGTCCTAATCCACCTGTGAAAATGAGCATATCAGCTCGTTCTTCAGCCAATTCAATTGCATTCTGTAATCGCTTGTTATTATCCCCAACAACAGTATGGTAGTACACGTTAATTCCGATTGAAGCTAACTTTTCAGATAAAAACTGGGCATTTGTATTTGCAATTTGTCCAAGTAATAATTCCGTTCCAACCGCAATAATTTCAGCATTCATCCCAATTCCCCCATAAACTTCTATTTTGAGTTTACAAAAGCATCTTTATTTTTCCAGAAATAATCCCATCCTGAAATAACGGTAAAGAATAATGCAATCCATATGAAAATATCTGCAACTGGAATATGAAGTAAATTTAACGGTACATCATGTAATAAGTATGCTGCAATCGCAATAATTTGTGTCCATGTCTTAATTTTCCCTAGCTGATTTGCTGCAACTACTTCCCCTGTCCCAGCAAGTACAAGGCGTAAACCTGTTACTGCAAACTCACGGCTTATAATTACAATAACGATCCAAGCAGGTACATATTGCATTTCTACCAATGTGATAAGTGCTGCCGAAACAAGTAATTTATCTGCTAACGGGTCAAGGAATTTCCCTAAATTCGTTACAAGATTATACTTTCTTGCATAATGTCCATCAATCCAATCTGTAGCCGAAGCAATAATAAAGATAAGTGCCCCTACTAAATGTTGAATTGGTAACTCTACATCACCAATTATAAATGAGCCCCACTCAAAGGGCGCTAACATAATTACCATAAAAATTGGAATTAAGAAGATTCTAGATATTGTAATTTTATTTGGTAAATTCACAGCTATTCCTCCATCATGTCAAAAACATTTGTTCATTGAAAAAAGTCATCGAAGCGATGACTGTTATTGCGCAGCTTGCCCTATCCCTTGGTTTTTTATCACCAATCTTTGGTGAAGTTCTTTTGCTGGATCCAATGGGAAAGCAACCACTTGACCATTCAGTTTAACTTCAACATTCGTTGCATTTCCAATATTAAGTCGCACTTCTTTTACTGTTGATAAATCACGTTTTTCTATTTGGCCACCTTGTACTGTAGTGTTTAGAATTTCGTTCCCAGCATCATCTTTAACATCTACATAACTCGCACCTTTACCCGATATTTCCAGTTCTAATGTTTTATTATTATGAATTTCCAAAGTAGATACCTTACCAGTTGTTCCAACTACTTTTATCTCTTGCTGTCCAGTTGGTTGTGCTGGTTGTTCCTCTTTCTTTGGCTCTTCTTTTTTTGGTTCTTCTTTCTTTGGTTCTTCCGCTTTCGCTTCATCTTTCTTTGTATCTAGCGGAGAATTTTTTGCTTTTTGAACCTCAATTTTCTCACTTTGAGCATTTGGAACTTGCCTATCATCTTTTCCAGTTAACGCTTGAATAACAAACCAGACTACCACTCCAAATGCGATTACTAACAATGCAATCAAAATTTTGGGCATATGATCCGCAATTGGCCATGATGAAGATTTTTGCATTGTTTCTTGTGTTTTTTGTCCAGTTGATACTTGTGGAACTTCACGTTTTTCAGACTGTGGTATCGTACTCTGATATTCTACAAGCAGTTCCTCTCCATTTAATCCAACAGCATCTGCATATTGTTTAATGAATGCACGCGCATAAAAAGCTCCTGGCAACACATCATAATTGCCTTCTTCAATCGCTACTAAATGGCGTTTTTGAATTTTTGTAATCTCATGCAGCTGATCAATAGATAAGCCTTTCGCTTCTCTTGCTTCTGTCAGCTTTTGTCCTAATTCCGTCACTACTAACACCTCAATATTTCTTTAAAAGTCGAACATAGAGAAATTGTTTTGCGTACCTTGCTCAATTTCATCTACTAAATTATATTGAATTTCTTCATCATAATCGTTACGCAATTCGATAATATAATCAAAATCATCCAATGTGTATTCTGACTGACTCACAAACACATCCGGATGTTCCACAACTTTCGTTGCAGGCAATCTCATGATTTCACGAACGAGCTGCCAGTGTCTTTCATTTGCACGTTTTGTCGACACAATTCCATCTAGTATGAAAATATTATCGTCGCTATACTCATCTTCAATCAATTGGCTACGAACAGTTTGCTTAATGAGAGTAGATGATACGAATAACCATCTCTTATTTGCACAAACACTTGCGGCAACAATAGATTCTGTTTTTCCGACACGAGGCATTCCTCGTATCCCAATTAATTTATGACCTTCTTTTTTCATTATCTCCGCCATAAAGTCTACAAGCAATCCTAATTCATCACGCACAAATCGAAATGTTTTCTTATCATCTGCATCTCGTTGTATGTACCTACCATGTCTAACTGCTAGCTTATCTCTAAGCTTTGGCGGACGATATTTCGTTACCGTTATATTATCCATCGTATTTAAAATTGATTCAAGTCTAGAGATTTGTTCTTGATTATCACACATAAGCAAAAGTCCACGTCGTGCATTATCTACACCATTAATTGTGACAATATTGATGCCAAGCATACCGATTAACGAAGAAACGTCACCAAGTAAGCCAGGTCGGTTTTTATGTATTTCATATTCAAAATACCATTCAATCATCCAAGATCACTCCCCTACGCTTACTTTACACCTACGTACTATATTATATGATTTCATCTTAATAGGGAAGCTAAATGTATAATCTATTCCTCCTAATTACTATACAAAAAAAGTAGAGAGGAGCTTCTCCTCTCTACTTTTACTTATGTTGTACAAACTTCACCATTAAATTTGCAATTGTATGTTGCTCTTGTTCATCAGCAACTTTCCAAAGCTCAGACAATAATTTTTCTTGATCGTTGCGCGCTTCTACTTCATTTGCTAAATAATCACCAACACGAAATGCCATATCTGATACGGCACCACCATCAAGCCCTTTTCCCCCCGCTTGTTCTAAACGTTCTCCTAAAAAGCTCTTCCACTGATCAAAATTATCTAACACTGACATGTTTAAGCACCTCACTATTTTAGTAATAGAATCATGCTTAATTTGTACAATTTCTTGTTTTTTATGTAAGAATTTTTTAGCAATGCCAACCGCCATTCACTCCGATAATTTGCCCCGTAATATAAGAAGCTCCTGGCGAAACGAGGAAGGAGACTGTTTTTGCTACCTCTTCGGGTAGTCCTATTCTACCTAATGGAATATCTTCAGCAATTTCATTTTTATCATCTTCTGAAAATACATTTAACATTTCTGTTTCGATTGCACCTGGCGCTACCGCATTAACGCGCAATCCACTTAGAGAAACTTCTTTCGCTAAAGCCTTCACATATGAATTTTGTGCACCTTTCACCATTGAGTACAGCACCTCACAAGACGCTCCTATTTGCCCCCAAATGGATGAAATAACAACAACATTACCCCTTCTCCGCCCGATCATCGGTGGAAGCGCCATCGATAAAAGTCTATATACACTCTTCACTTGAAGCTCCACCATATAATCTAATTCTTCATTAGTAACATCTGTTACTAATCCAAATATACTCTTTCCAGCTGCGTATACAATAACATCAATAGGATGTTCGATTTGTCCCCACAATTTCTCTGCTCCATCGATAGAAGCTAAATTTGCTTGCACAGGAATCACTGCATCAAACTCCTTTTGTAACCCCCTTATCTTCTCTTCGCTTTTATTGTAATGAATATAGACTGTATAACCATCCTCGATTAACTGCTTCGAAATAGCAGAGCCAATCCCTCCGCTTCCTCCAGTTACTAATGCATACTTTTTCATAAATTCCCTCTCTTATCTTTTTATGTATAAATAAATAATACCCTCATCTTACCATTTGGCAATAACCAAACGTTAGATGAGGGATATAGATACTGCGTTTTTTATTCACATATTACTTCATTTTTTTGGTAACACTTGGCAGACACTCATTTTCTCTTCAATTAATAATGTTTTTGCTGCTTGTTGTAAGTCTTGAACAGTTAATCCTTCTAACACTGTAAGAGCATCAAATAAACTAGATTCATTAAACGCATATCGTGTAAACTGATTTGCAATATATTCAGGTGAATTCAACGATCGTAAAAATCCACCAATTTTCTTTTTCTTCACCCGTTCCAGCGCAGTCTCATCTAACTGATCATAATTCGTTTGTAGTAAAATACCTTTTAATCGCTCTGCCAATTCATCAGGGTGCTTCGTATCTCCACCAACCATTGCAAAACCGAAGTTATTTTCTTCTGTATAGTCATACGAGAACGAATCATCAATAAGACCTTCATTATATAAAGATTCGTAATGAACTGACCCTTTTCCAAATAAATAATCTAAAAGTAATGTAAGTGCAATTTCTTGTTTTAACAGAGCTTGCCCTTTTTCTTTTAAATTCGTTGCCTTAATACCAACTAAACATTTTGGAGTTTGAACAGGCATTGAAATAATCTTTTTCTTTTCATTTACTTCTTCTGGTTCCTCTTCAAAAGAGCGAACGATTTCTGGTTGATTTTCGTAATCTTTTTTCGCTTGATTTTCACGAACTAAATCCATTGTTTTTTCAGGATCAATCGCTCCCACAACAAATAATAACATGTTGCTCGGATGGTAAAAAGTCTCATAACATTCATACAGTAGGTCTTTTGTAATTTTACTAATAGACTCAATCGTCCCTGCAATATCAATTTTAATTGGATGTTTCACAAACAAACTATCGATTAACCCAAAGTATAAACGCCAGTCTGGGTTATCTTGGTACATTTGAATTTCTTGACCGATAATACCTTTTTCTTTTTCAACCGTTTTTTCAGAGAAATACGGTTCTTGTACAAAGTCTAACAACGTATTTAAATTTCTCTCTACATTTGATGTACAGGAAAAGAGATAAGCGGTTCTTGTAAAAGATGTAAAAGCGTTCGCTGAAGCACCTTGTTTACTAAACAATTGAAACGCGTCATGGTCCTCTTTTTCAAACAATTTATGCTCAAGGAAATGAGCAATTCCATCTGGTACACGAGTCATGTCTTCTTTTCCAAGCGGTACAAATGTATTATCAACAGAACCGTACTTCGTCGTAAATGTTGCAAATGTTTTGTTGAAGCCTTGTTTCGGTAAGATATATACGTCTAATCCATTCGGAAGTTTTTCATAATATAGCGTCTCTTTTAATTGCTCATACACAATTTTCTCCATTTATTCTCCCTCCGTTCCATGTAAAAAGTAAATTGTATCTAGTTCAATATTATTAGCAACTTTCACAATCTCTTCTTTCGTCACGCTTTCTATGCCCGTTAGCCATTCTTCAACTGGACGCGTACGCTCTGAAATCACCCCGTGATAAAGCATTTCAACAAAACCACGTGGTGTATCAATTGCCTCTAAGATTTGATTTTGAATTACACTTTTCGTTTGCTTAATCTCTTCCTCTGAAAAATCACCGTTTTGCATTGCTTTCATTTGTTCTTTAATAATTTCAACAGCTTTTTCAAAGTTCTTCGCTTCAATTCCAGACATAACGAAGAGCAAACCTTTATGACTTTCAAATCTCGATGCTGCATAGTACGCTAAACTATTTTTTTCACGGACATTTACGAATAACTTCGAATGAGAAAACCCTCCAAATAATCCGTTAAACAATTGTAATGCAAAATAATCTTCATCTTTATACGTAATGAATGTGCGATAGCCGATATTTAATTTACTTTGCTTTAGTTCTTGTTTTTCAACAATTTCTTTTTCTTCATTATTTCGTTTATGAAGAAGTACATTTCTCTCTTTCATAGCGCGAGGTGAAATCGAAAAATACTTATTTACAAGCTCCACAGCATCTTCTGAAATGTCACCAATGATATATAAATCCATTTCATCTTCAGCTAACACTTTTTGATAATATTGATACAAACTTTCATTTGTAATAGAAGCAACACTTTCTTTTTTTCCATTTGCACTTAAGCGATATGGTTCTACTTTGCACATTTCTGCAATTAAACGCTCGTTTGCATAACGCATTTTATCATCATAAGTAGCTTCAATTCGTTGCAAGAGTGCTCGTTTCTCACTTTCTACAATAGAAGATAGAAAACCGTCCCCTTCAGTTGCTGGATGTAAAACAATATCAGATAACATAGAAAGTGCTTTTTCAAATAACGGTGGTGCATCGCGTAAATATGTTTCATTTGCAATGTCTACATAAATAGAGATGATATGGTCTTCCCCTTTTTTACTTACATCTACCGCTAAAGAAGATCCATATAATTCTTCTAAATATTGACGAAGACGAATTACAGAAGGCAGTTTTTCTGTCGCACTTTGCAATACGTACGGCAATAGGGCACGCTCTGTCACCGTCTCCTCATTTAAAGGTGCTTTAAAACGAAATACAAAGGTATTTGTTTTAAATTTATCAGTCGGAATAATATGTACTCGCAAGCCACCTAATTCATGCAGTTGCTGTTCCATTAGTTTCATTAATAGCCCTCCTTTACGTATGTAGGAATATTCCTCTTCAATATACAGTTTTTAGAAATAAAAAATCAACTTTTCTTCCTTATTATGCTTACATTTGAGTCTTTCTAAAAACTTTAATATGTAAGGAACATAGTAAAATTCCGTATTAAATATATTCTATGTAAAAAAGCCCGCACTAATGTGCGAGCTTTTTTTATACTTTCTAAATACTCATCGTTTTCCTTTTTCATAAGGCGTTCCTAATGCTTTCGGAGCTTCAGATCGGCCTACAAAACCAACGAGTGCTAATATTGTAAATACATACGGTAATATCGTTAAGAATACACTTGGAATTTCTTTTAATATAGGAATTGTACCACCTGTTATCCCAAGTGATTGAGCAAATCCGAAGAACAGCGCTGCTCCAAGAGCACCAAGTGGATTCCATTTACCAAAGATCATAGCTGCTAGTGCCAAGAAACCTTGTCCAGTAATTGTAGCACCTGAGAAGTTACCAGAAATCGACATTGCGAAGACCGCACCACCCACTCCTGCAAACATTCCAGATATACAAACTGCAATATAACGCATTATATATACATTAATTCCCATCGTATCTGCTGCCATTGGATGTTCACCAACAGCACGAAGACGAAGACCGAACGGTGTTTTATAAATAATGTACCAAACAACAAATGCTAAAATAATGGCAATATACGATGTTAACGGTACATTTGAGAAAAAGATTTTCCCGATTACCGGAATATCCGAAAGTCCTGGAACATCGATTTTTTCAATTCGGTATTGAATAAAATCAGTCTGTCCTTTACCAAAGATTTTCTTAATCGCAAATACTGTTAAACCGAGCGCCAAAAAGTTAATCGCTACCCCGCTTACTACTTGATCCGCGCGGAATGTAATGGACGCTACTGCGTGAAGAAGTGCAAATAATCCACTACCAATAGCTGCAAATAATAGTGCAATCCAAGGAGTCATTGCTCCCCACGTATCACCCATTAATAACGTTGTAACGATACCAGTAAATGCACCAAATAACATTAAACCTTCTAAGGCTATATTTACAACCCCAGAACGTTCACTGAACACTCCACCTAACGCCGTAAAAATAAGTGGCGCTGCCGTATATAACGTACCAGTCACAAGAATGGCTAAAATATCTATAAAGCTCATTTATTTCCCCTCCTTGCTCATGCGTGTAAGTGCCCAGCGTAAAACATAACTGCAAGCAACAAAGAAAATAATACATGCGATAATAACATTAATTAACTCAGAAGGTACATCTGCTTCAAAATTCATTTGCGGGGCTGCACTTTTCAAACCACCGAACAGTAAAGCCGATAATAATATACCAAACGGATTATTTCCTCCAAGAAGAGCTACCGCAATCCCATCGAATCCAATACCAGTAAACGATGTCATTGCCGTCATACTTTGGAATGTTCCTAGACCTTCCATTGCCCCACCAATTCCAGCAAAAGCGCCAGCAATTGTCATTGATAATACAACATTACGAGAGACTTTCATCCCTGCATATTGCGATGCATTTTGGTTAAAACCAACCGATTTTAACTCATATCCTAACGTAGTTCTATCTAATACGAACCACATTACAATAGCAATTAAAATAGCTACAACAATTCCCCAGTGCAAACGAGATCCATCTGTCAATGAAGATAGCCAATCAGAAGCTAATGAAGCACTCGCTTGTACATCATAAGATTTCTCATTACCTTCATGTATAAAACGTTTAATAAGATCATACGTAACATAAAGTGCAATGTAGTTCATCATAATTGTGACAATTACTTCATTTACTTTAAGCTTTCCTTTTAAATATCCAGGTATAAATCCCCATAAACCACCGGCAATCGCGGCTACTAAAATAGATAACGGAATATGCAAAAATACTGGTAACGATACTGCATATCCAAACCAGACAGCGGCAAGCCATCCAACTAATAATTGTCCTTCTACCCCAATGTTAAAGAGACCTGTACGAAACGCAAATGCAACAGACAGACCAGCTAACACGAGTGGAATCATCGTACGTAGCGTCTCACCGATAGCCTGCGGATTTCCAACCATTCCTTCCCAAAGCGCTGCATACCCAACAATTGGATCATATCCACTAACTAACATTACAATGGCACCAACAAGTAAACCAAAAATAACGGATAATACAGGAACTAAAATGTTAATTGTTCGCTCCGTTAAAAATTTTTTAGCCATTTGTATTCACCTTCTCTTTCTCCGTTCCGCCAGCCATCAACAAACCAAGCTGTTGTTCATTTGTTTCTTTCGCATCGACAATTGCTACAATTTTCCCTTCATATATAACAGCAACTCGATCACTTACATTTAAAATTTCATCCAGTTCTAACGATAGAAGTAATACCGCTTTCCCGTTATCTCTCTGCTCGATTAATTTTTTATGAATAAATTCAATTGCACCTACATCTAAACCACGTGTTGGTTGTGCTGCAATTAATAAATCTGGATTACGATCTACTTCACGTGCAATGATAGCTTTCTGCTGATTTCCACCTGATAGAGCACGCGCTAATGTTTGTTCACTAGGTGTACGTACATCAAACTGTTCAATAAGCGCCTTTGCTTTCTCTGTGATTTTGCTAAAGTTTAAAATCCCCTTCTTTGAAAATGGATTTTTATAGTATGTTTGCAAAACTATATTGTCTTTAACAGAAAAATCAAGAACTAGCCCGTGTTTATGACGGTCTTCTGGAATATGACCTATTCCTTCCTCTGTAATTCTTCGAACAGGCCAATTCGTTATTCCTTTTCCTTTAATTGCAATAGAACCTGACTCAACTTTTCGTAAACCAGTAATCGCCTCTATTAATTCACTTTGACCATTTCCATCAATCCCTGCAATACCAACGATTTCTCCTGCACGAACAGTTAAGTCAAGGCCTTTTACAGCAGGTAATTGGCGTGCATCATGAACGACAAGATTCGCAACAGACAGAACCTCCTCTTTCGGTTTGGCCCCTATTTTTTCTGTTTTAAAATTCACTTGACGTCCGACCATTAATTCTGCAAGTTTATGTTCATCCATTTCCGCAACGTCAACTGTACCAATTCCTTTACCTTTACGAATAATTGTGCAACGATCGCAAACTTCCATAATTTCTTTTAATTTATGTGTAATAAGAATGATAGATTTCCCTTCTTGCACAAGCTTTTTCATAATTTGAATCAACTCATGAATTTCTTGAGGAGTTAACACTGCAGTCGGTTCATCGAATATTAAAATCTCCGCACCACGATAAAGCGTCTTTAATATTTCAACCCTTTGCTGCATCCCAACCGAAATATCTTCAATCTTTGCATTTGGATCAACAGCTAAACCGTACTGTTCAGATAATTGTTTAATTTCTTTTGCAGCCTCTTCAACAGCTATTTTCCCTTTTCTCTTCGGCTCATTTCCAAGAATGATATTCTCTGTAACTGTAAAATTATGAACAAGCATAAAGTGCTGATGGACCATCCCAATTCCAAGGTCATTTGCAATATTCGGATTTGTAATTTTTACAGGGTTTCCTTTAATTTTAATTTCGCCCTGTTCTGGTTGATACAAACCGAACAGTACATTCATCAACGTTGATTTCCCTGCACCATTTTCTCCAAGTAAAGCGTGTATCTCTCCCTGTTTTACTTGCAGCGTAATATCATCATTCGCTACAATGCCTGGGAATACTTTTGTAATATTGTTCATCTCAATTACGTATTCCATTTTGTTCCTCCTTCTAGCAGGGAACACTCCCTAATTACACTCTATTAAAAGTATTTTTATATATGCAAAGGTTAGTTCTAAGAACTAACCTTTGCTATTGCTCTATCATTATTTCTTTAGAGCAGCTTCGTATGCTTTATATTCATCATCAGTCGCAGGTACTTTAATTTCACCAGCAGTGATTTTCTTCTCAAACTCTTCTATTTTTGTTAAAATTTCTGGGTTTACTTTTTTCACATTATCAGTTGTTTTCGCAATACCAACGCCATCATCTTTTAAGCCGAACTCTTCTACTTTACCGCCTTTTAACTTACCATCTTTCGCTTCTTGCGCTACTTTTGCTACTGCAACATCAACACGTTTTACCATTGAAGTTAAAGTTACGTTTTCAGGCATGCCTTCTTGATTTTGGTCACGGTCAACACCGATTACCCAAACATTTTCACCTTTTTTCTTACGGTTTTTCGCTTCTGTGAATACACCGTTACCAGTTGCACCTGAAGCATGGTAAATTACGTCAACGCCTTGACCGTACATTGCTGAAGCTAATACAGATCCTTTTTCTGGCTTATCAAATGCATCAGCATATTGTGATACAATTTCGATATTTGGATTTACTGCTTTTGCACCAGCTTTAAAACCTGATTCGAATTTTGTAATTAACGGGCTCTTCACACCACCAACAAAACCAACTTTATTTGATTTTGTTGTCATCGCTGCTACAGCTCCAACTAGGAATGAACCTTCATGGTCTTTAAATGTAATACTTGTTACGTTCGGCTTCTTTACAACAGTATCTACAATCGCAAATTGCTCTTTTGGATACTGTTCAGCCACCTTTTCAATTGATTTCTCCATTAAGTATCCAATACCAAATGTTGTGTTATAATTATCTTTCGCAAATTTCGTTAAATTTGGAATGTAATCAGCATCTTTACTTGATTGAAGGTAACGATATCCTTCATTTTTCTTTAAATCGTTGTCTTTACCAAATTTCGTTAAACCTTCCCAAGCTGATTGGTTAAATGATTTGTCATCAACGCCCCCAACATCTGTAACCATACCAACCTTAAACTCTTTATCCCCTTTTTTGTCACTATCCGCTTTATCCGAGTTACCACATGCACCTAACACTGTACTTGCTGCTAACGTTAACGATAATAAAAGACCTGTTTTTTTCTTCATACTAGAAACCCCTCCTGAAATGTTTTGTCTAATGATTCATACGCTGCTGTCCCTTACTTCTTGCTGTCACCTCCCTAAAAAGGAACTTCCCTACATACGTTTTCTTAATACGTGGAAGCTAAACTTATCAGCTCTAAAGTAATTAATAGAATATAAGATTGGCTCATCATTTTGATCATAGTGCATTTGTTTTAAAACTAGCAGTGCCGTTTCAGGTTCACATTCTAAAATCGGTGAAATTTTCGGGTGATAACCAATCGGTTCAATGTGAGCAACTGCGTATGTGATACGCTTGTGCGTATTATTATGTATTACTGTAAGCAGCGATTCCTCATTGTATCCCGATAAATCTGGTAATATCTCTTTTGCCAGTTTATCAATGCAATATACAACTGGTTCCCCATCCGCTGTACGAACACGTTCAATCATTACTGCGCTAAAAGCATCTTCACAATTAAATTTCTCTTTTTCTTCTTCTGTTAAAGTTGTTGTAGATGATGATAAAAAGATTGTTCCTGGTGTTTTCCCCACACTAGAAATCATATCTGTAATACTAGAAAGTTGCTCTATTCCAGAAGAAAATAACGGCTTCGCATTTACAAATGTCCCTACACCATGTCTACGAATAACAACATTTTCTTCTTCTAAAATACGTAGTGCTTCCCTTAAAGTTGCCCTACTTACACCAAGTTCTTTCGCTAGATCAAACTCTGAAGGTAACTTTTGTTTTTCTTTATAAGCCCCATCTTTAATTTTTCCTTTGATGTGATCAATCACCCGCAAATATAGGTGACGACTATCGGATTTTACTGACATAAGACTCCCCCGCATTTCAATTATTCGACCTCTGATGTAAGACTTCTTTTCTCTTTTTTCAACTTACAACATAGTATAAATTACTAAATACTAAAAATAAGCGTAATTATCGAATAAATATTAATAATTTTTCAAGATGAAATTTTCACACTTTATCCCATAAAAAAAACTTTGTACCATAAACATTTCTCATATAGAGAAAAAGTTCGGCACAAAGATTCCTTACATCCTTTGTTACACACTTTTCCCCTCATAGTCTAGCAATTCATGGTTGCCAGGTAGAAACTTATGGACCTTATCTCCAAGATTATATGAGGCAGTGATTCTTTTCGAAGTAATCTTACCACTTGCTCCCATATGTGTCAACAGAATTCAACATTTTTCTACATTAAATATCGAACGTTTTGAAAACCAAAACGATAAGCATTCGTATTCTAAAGAGCTCCCTGTTATGTAAGCACTTTCTTTCCTGTTGAATATAGTATATAACAAAAACAGCATATAAAAAAGCCTAATTGTAAAACAATTAGGCTTTTTTTAAGAACTTTTTTCTTGTACATCTTTAATGAGTACTCCCCTTGGTTTACTACCTTCATAAGGACCTACTACACCATTCATTTCCATGGCATCAATTAAACGAGCTGCTCGCGTATATCCTACTCTAAATCTACGTTGTAACATAGAAACAGATGCTGTTTGCATTTCTACTACAAGCTGAACCGCTTCATCATATAATTCATCTTCTACTTCCTGCTTTGTTTCAGGAACATCTTGTGGAATCATATCCTCTTGATATTGCGCTTTTTGCTGCGCAATAACAGATTCTACGACTCTCTCAACTTCATCATCTGATAAAAACGCCCCTTGTACACGAACAGGTTTCGATGCACCAATTGGTATGAATAACATATCTCCACGACCTAGCAACTTTTCTGCACCACCACCGTCAAGAATCGTTCGAGAATCTATTTGGGAAGATACAGCAAATGCAATACGCGATGGAATATTCGCTTTAATAACACCTGTGATAACATCAACTGACGGGCGCTGAGTCGCAATAATTAAATGAATACCAGCAGCACGTGCCATTTGTGCTAAACGCATAATCGCATCTTCTACATCCGAAGAAGCAACCATCATTAAATCAGCTAACTCGTCCACAATTACTACAATATATGGTAATTCAGGTTGTTTCGCTTCCGATTGGCTATTATGTTCTTTAATATAATCATTATATCCTTCAATGTTACGCGTACCGCTATGCGCGAATAATTCATAACGACGCTCCATTTCACTCACAACTTTCTTCAAAGCCTGTGATGCTTTTTTCGGATCAGTTACGACTGGTGTTAATAAGTGCGGAACACCGTTATATACATTTAACTCTACCATTTTCGGATCAATCATCATTAATTTTACTTCATGCGGTTTTGCACGCATTAAAATACTTACAATAATTCCATTAATACATACACTCTTTCCACTACCAGTCGCACCAGCTACTAATAAATGGGGCATTTTATTTAAACGTGCCAATACAGCCTCTCCTGTAACATCACGTCCAAGACCGATTAATAACTTCTCTTCTGGGTGGTTATTCGCCTTTGAATCAAGAACTTCTCTCAGCGTTACCATAGAAACTTCTGAATTCGGAACCTCAATCCCTACAGCTGATTTCCCGGGAATAGGTGCTTCAATACGAATGTCTTTCGCTGCTAAAGCAAGCGCTAAATCATCACTTAAACTAACAATTTTACTTACCTTTACTCCCATATCAGGATACACTTCATATTTCGTAACTGCAGGACCTCTATGTACTTTTGTTACTTTCGCTTTCACACCAAAACTTTGGAATGTACGTTCCAATTTACGAGCATTTTCATAAATTTCCGCATTTTCATTTGTAACTTGCTTATTTTGGGGAAACTTTAATATATCAAGCGAAGGAAGCTTATAATCTTTATTTTCCACATTAGAAAATTGCATAGGAGGTGCTTTCGTTTCACCTTCTAGCGATTCAACGATTTTTTCTCCTCGTTTCTTGTGAGGTTGTTCTTCTGGCGCAGGCGGAACTGCCTCTTCAATAAACGGAGGAGTGATTAAATCATTTTCTTCTATCTGCTTTTCCGTCTCTTCACGTACTGGATAATTCTCAGTAAAATTCGAAATAATTGGTGGACCAATTTCTATTTCTTCTACTGGCTCAATAGCTTCTTCTTGTTCAGCAACACGTTCACGCCTCTTGCTTCTTGTTGTTTTTTTCTTTTCAGTTTGCTCGGCGACCCTTTGAGATTTCCAATCTTTATAATCCCCTTGCATGACTTGAAACTGACTTCTAAGAATTCTCCCTACCGGAGCAAGTACTTCTCCAATATGTTTATTTGTTATACAAAGTATTCCAAGAATAACTAAAATAATTCCAATGATATATGCCCCTACTTCGTCAAATAAGAAGTAGCACGTTGCGAACATCAGTGCACCGAACATACCACCACCTAAATGAACACTATCCGGGCCCTTTTTCATTTCAAGGAAGAAGTAATCTTTTGTACTAACAATTACAGAAGTATTTTGCACAGCTCCATCTTTCGTAAGCAGGTTAAATAATGTAATATGACTAAACATTAATATTGCTAGTACAATTAAATAAACACCTATTAGCCGTTTATTTAAAAGGTTGGGCCATCCCCGCTTTATTACAAACGCAACAGATAAAGCTATTACACCTAATACACCAATTATGTACCACTCACCAAAGAAGAAGCGAAAAAATAACACAAACGATTTCCCTACAACACCTAGCTGTAAAATCGTAATAATCGAAAGTGCAAAAAGAGTCAACCCGACGATTTCATAATACAAAGTTGGCTTTATCGTACGTCTTGCCTTAGCCTTCGTCCCTCTTTGCTTTTGTTTTGCCATTTCTTCACCTCGTGTTCTAAAAATTAAATACAACTTTCTTATAAAAAAGCTCTACTTACATGTCTTTCTCTCTATTTTTCAGGTCTTTATATCTTCTATTTTTACACTTCTTGTAAAATGTTAAATAAACAGAAGAAAGCAGCCTACTCATGGCTGCTCAACCGTCTTGTTTTTTATATTATACCATAGCTCCTAAACAAAATCCTTCTTTTTGCTAAAAGGTAATTTTCTGTCCAGGCTCAAACTCTAGGTAGTGAGACGGATTCGTACTTAATACACGTACAATAGAGTAACATTGATTATCCTCCTCAGAAACCACTAATTCCACGCCATTTATATTCACAACTTTTTGGCTTTCGCATTGTGAATACTCGGCCGGATACACAAGTTGCTCTGGCATAATTGTATATAAAATCATTGTAGCATTGTCCCTTCTGTACTATTATCCTTGTGTTCATCAATTAATTCGTTTAATTTTCGAAGTGCGCTACCAATACCACCGACACCATCTATAAGACCATACTTCACTGCATCTCCACCTATTACATTCGTCCCAATATCTCGCGTCAAATTCCCTTTTGCAAACATAAGCTCTTTAAAACGATCTTCCGTTACTTTCGAATGCTTTGTCACAAATCGAATGACTCTTTCTTGCATTTTATCCAAATACTCAAATGTTTGTGGCACACCTATAACAAGACCTGTTAAACGAATCGGATGAATTGTCATCGTCGCTGTTTCGGCAATAAATGAATAATCAGTTGAGACCGCAATCGGTACACCGATTGAATGCCCTCCTCCTAAAACAAGAGATACAGTTGGCTTTGAAAGCGAAGCCACCATTTCAGAAATCGCTAATCCAGCTTCAACGTCACCCCCAACTGTATTTAATATTAACAGTAAGCCTTCAATTTTTGGATTTTGTTCAATCGCGACAATTTGCGGAATGATGTGTTCATATTTTGTTGTTTTATTTTGTGGTGGCAACTGAATATGACCTTCCACCTGCCCAACAATTGTTAAGCAATGAATACGCGATTCATTCATTTGTGGTACATTTGTCTGTCCAAGTTGCTGAATTTTCTCCACTATAGAAGCCTCTTTTGGAACTTCTTTTGGAACTTCTTTCGGCTCAGCTTCTTTTTCTTCATTTGTATAACGATCACGTTCTGTCATATCGCATCCCCTTTCACTCGTATATAACTATTATTTCTTAAGTTATGAATTTCATTCGATAGGGTTTTAAAAAAGAAAAAGATCACCTGTAAAGGTGACCTTCTTTATACTTCCATAATAATCGGTAAAATCATTGGCTTTCTCTTCGTTTCTTCGTACAAGAACTGCCCTAATAATTCACGAATATTTTGTTTCAACATAGACCATTCAATTGTATATTCTTTAATTGATTGTTCAACAATCATACGTACAATATCTGTGGATCGTTCGATTAATGCTTCTGATTCACGAACATATACAAAGCCGCGTGAAATAATTTCTGGACCAGAGATTATTTTCTTTTCATCCTTACCTAGTGTTACAACAACAACTAAAATTCCATCTTGAGATAACATCTTTCTATCTCGAAGAACGATGTTACCGACGTCACCTACACCTAATCCATCAATTAAAACATTACCAGCTTGCACTTTACCAGCTAATTTTGCTTCATCGTCACCAAAAGCAATTACATCGCCTTTTTCTACGATAAAGATATTTTCTCTCTTAATACCTACATCTTCCGCTAAATACGCATGTGCTTTTTGCATACGGAACTCACCATGTACGGGTACAAAATACTTCGGCTTCATTAAATTTATCATCAGCTTTAATTCTTCTTGGCTACCATGACCTGAAACGTGAACTTTTCTTTCACCGTAATAAATAACCTCAGCACCAGATCTAAATAACAAGTCAATAATTTTTGATACAGATATTTCATTCCCTGGAATTGGAGAAGCTGCAATAATAACAGTATCACCTTTACGAATTGAAATTTGTTTATGAGCTTGCTTCGCCATTCTAGAAAGGGCTGCCATCGGTTCCCCTTGACTACCAGTCGTTAAGATAGCTACCTTTTTTTCCGGGAAATTGTCTATTTCTTGTAATGAAATAACCATACCTTCTGGAACATCTAAATAACCAAGACGTCTTGCAATATCTACCACTTTCACCATGCTACGTCCTACTACCGCTACTTTCCTTCCAGTTTCAGCAGCTGCATCAAACACTTGTTGAATACGATGTACATTGGAGGCAAATGAAGCAACAATAATACGCCCTTCTGAACTATAGAATACTTTAGAAATCTCTATACCAACTTCTTTTTCCGAACCTGTATAACCAGGACGTTCAGCGTTTGTACTATCAGATAACAAGCAAAGTACGCCTTCATTTCCAATTTGCGCCATTTTCCCAAGATCTGCTCCACTATTTCCGATTGGAGTTTGATCAAATTTAAAGTCTCCTGTATATACTACAGCACCTTTTGATGTATGGAAACAAACACCCACAGAATCCGGAATACTATGTGTCGTTCCAAAGAATGACACAGTTGTTGAATTAAACTCTACTGTTGAATTCGAGTCAATTGTTTTTAAGTCTACACGGCCTAACATTCCTGCTTCGCCAAGCTTTTCTTGTATAAGTCCTACCGTTAATTTCGTCGCATATACTGGAATAGATAATTTACGAAGCACATAAACAATTCCACCAATATGATCTTCATGACCATGGGTAATAAATAGTCCTTTTACTCGCTCTTGATTTTCTACTAAATATGTAATGTCAGGAATAACAATATCAATCCCAAACATTTCATCTCCCGGGAACATCAATCCTGCATCTACAATAAAGATTTCAGAATCAATTTCAACACAGTACATGTTTTTACCGATTTCACCTACTCCGCCAAGAGCAAATACTTTAACAGACTCATTCTCTTTTCTCTTCATGTTGTTGCCTGGTTTAAAAATCTTGCAAACACTGATTTCACTAAAATTGCAGAGACACCAGGGGAAACTCTACAACCACCATATATTCACCGTCCAAGACGAATGTCCTTACCGTTATGCGATATCATGTCCTTGTTAATTTTTTAAACCAGGTTTCACCTCTCTTTCATTATATAAATCAAATATCTTATTCGATATGATATGAAAATTTCATTAAATCGTAATTTTTACCAATTTTGCTAAGCATACCCGTACTAAGCTACTTAGCCATATTATAACTGATACAAGAAATAGAACACAAGTTAAATTATGCGAAAGACAAGAGAAGACACTAAAATGAGATTATAATTTAAGAGGGCAAAATTCATATCGGTTTTACTATTTTTCCTACGTAATAAGAGTTTGATGGAAAAATATTCATGTAAATTCTTTACATAAACATGAAACGATATTCACTAAAAAAATCTTATCTCTGTAATCAGTTTCTTACTAATTCTCCCCCCTGCCATCCCCTTCTTATTACAGCCTATTAACTATAGCTAATTTTCATCACTTACATATAGTTAGTCAAAATAAAAATGACCTAGTTTCACACTAGGTCATTTTTATTAACGAGGAATAGATTGCATTACGGATTGTAACGTTATTCTTTCTTCTTCCGTTAATGGAAGAAGTGGCAAACGTACAGAACCTACATCTAATCCCACCATTTGTAATGCTGTTTTTACTGGTGTTGGGCTCGGCGCCATAAATAGTGCATCCGTTACTTTTACTAGTAATTGATGTAATTTCTGCGCTTTTTTGAACTCTCCAGCTTGGAATGCAGCAATCATTTCTTGCATTTCATTCCCGATAACATGAGATGCTACAGAAACAATACCTTTTGCTCCAATTGCCATAGCTGGTAATGTTAAACCATCATCACCGCTGTATACTGCAAAGTCGTCCGCTGTTTTTTCAATGATTTCTGTCATTGTTAATACATCGCCGCCTGCATCTTTAATCGCAACAATGTTTTCGATTTCTGATAAACGAACAACTGTATCAACGGAGATTTGTACAATAGATCGTCCTGGAACATTATATAGCATTACCGGAAGCGGAGTGCTTTCAGCGATTGTTTTAAAGTGCTGGTACATCCCTTCTTGACTCGGTTTATTATAATACGGTGCCACTAGCATAACTGCATCAACACCAACTTCAGTTGCCTTTTTTGTTAAATCAACAGAAGCATGCGTATTATTGCTACCTGTTCCAGCGATGACGGGCACCCTTTTATCGACAACAGATACGACATGGCGATATAACGCTACTTTTTCTTCTGATGTTAATGTAGGAGATTCTCCAGTCGTCCCTCCTACCACGATTGCTGTTGTACCGTTATCAATTAAATAATTTACCAATTTCGTTGTCTTTGCAAAATCGATATTACCATTTTTATCAAACGGTGTTACCATCGCGGTTGCAATTGTCCCAAAATCTATCATGATCTCACTCCTTATTGTTCCAGTTGCTTTTCTTTTGAAAGCTCAAATGCACTATGTAATGCATTCACAGCCTCCACTAAATCGGCTTCTTTTACAAGAACCCAAATTGTCGTATGACTATCTGCTGATTGCAGAATTTGAATACCTTTTTCCGCTAAAGCTGTGACAATTTTCGCTGTAACCCCTGGAATACCTGCCATTCCAGCACCAACGATAGAAACCTTCGCACAATGCTCTGTCACAACTGGATCATATCCAAGTTGCTTTAAAACCTCAACTGCACGCGCTGATACACTATCCTTTACTGTGTAAGCTACACCGGTAGGAGAAATGTTAATTAAGTCCACACTAATCCCTTCATTAGCCATTTCTTTAAACACGTGTTGTTGTAAATCATATGCAGTTTCTTTTGCAAGCACCTTAATTTGCGTTACGTTTGACACATGGGCAATCCCTGTAACAGGACGTTCTTCTACATCCTGCCCTTTTGTAGCACCATCATATGCCGCAATAAGCGTACCTTCACTATCCGAATACGTAGAACGTACACGAAGTGGTACTTTTGCATGCATCGCAATTTCAACCGCACGCGGATGAACAACCTTCGCACCCTGATAAGCCATGTTACAAATCTCGTTATATGTTACAGTTTGAAGATGACGTGCATCTTTTACGATACGAGGATCCGCAGTCATAACACCTTCAACATCTGTGAAGATATCGATATATTCAGCATGAAGCGCAACACCTAATGCTGAAGCTGAGGTATCACTACCTCCGCGTCCAAGTGTTGTCGTATCTCCATTTTTCGTTTGACCTTGGAATCCCGTCACGACGATAACATCTACATTTTGTAACTCTTCATGTATACGATCGCAATTCATTTCAATAATCTTAGCATTCGTAAAGTCATTATTCGTTACAAAACCAGCTTGCGCACCATTTAATGCTGCTGCTTTTATACCATTCTCATTCAACATGTTAGAGAAAACAATTGCTGAGATTAATTCTCCGCATGATAATAATAAATCTTGCTCACGTTTAGAAATATTAGATTCCTCTTGATTTACAAGACTTAATAACGTATCAGTTGCATACGGTTCACCTTTACGGCCCATTGCTGATACGACAGTAACTACTTTATAACCAGCAGCTAACGATTTTTTTATATGGTGAAGCGCATGCTTGCGCCCATTGTCATCACGTACTGATGTACCACCAAATTTTTGAACAATAATTTTCATATTTTGCACCTTCTCTTAGCCGTTTACACTAATTGTAATTTTACTAAGCGCTCTGCAATTTGAACAGAATTCCATGCAGCGCCTTTTAATAAGTTATCAGATACGACCCAAAGGTGGAATCCTTTATCATTATTTAAATCTTTACGGATTCTTCCAACGAATACTTCATTTTTACCTACTGCAGTAGCTGGCATTGGATATAACTGCTCTGCTGGATTATCTTGCAGTACAATACCTTCTGCATTTGCAAGTAAGTTTTTCATTTCTTCTACTGTTACGCCTTCTTTATCTACTTCAATGTACACAGACTCGGAATGACCCGATACAACTGGTAGACGTACACATGTCGCAGCTACTTCTAATTCAGGCATATGCATAATTTTTTTCGTTTCATTAATCATTTTCATTTCTTCGAATGTAAATCCATTATCTTGGAATTTATCAATCTGTGGAATAGCATTAAAAGCGATTTGGAAATGCTTTTCGTCACCTGATACAGGTAAAACATTCGCCTTTACTTCTTCGCCATTTAAGATTGCTTGTGATTGTTCATGAAGTTCTTCAATAGCTGCCGCACCAGCACCTGATACAGCTTGATATGTGGAAACGATTACTCGTTTTAAACCATATTGCTGGCGAACTGGCTCAAGAGCTACTACCATTTGAATTGTAGAACAGTTTGGATTTGCAATAATACCATTATGTTCTTTTAAATCATTTTCATTTACTTCAGGTACAACAAGTGGCACGTTTTCTGTCATACGGAATGCACTTGTATTATCAACAACAATTGCACCGCGCTTTGCTGCTTCTGGCGCTAATTGTTTCGATACAGATCCACCTGCACTAAATAGTGCAATATCTACTCCTTCAAAACTTTCAGGAGTTGCCTCTTGAACTGTAAATTCTTCGCCTTTAAATACAAGTTTCTTACCTGCAGATCGTTTAGATGAAAGTAACGTTAACTTCCCAATTGGAAATTCTCGTTTCTCTAAAGTATTTAACATTTGTTCACCAACTGCGCCGGTTGCTCCAACTACAGCGACATGAAAAGTTTTTTGCTTTTCCATCACTATGCCCCTTTCTAGATACCAATCCTTCTATAACTTAGAATTAGAAGGAGCTTACAATGCCCCCTCTAATCTTAATAACGTTAATTTTATCATATTCTACAGTAAGAATGATGGTTTCAACAAAAATTGTACGTTTTTTTCGTTTTTTAATTCATATATCTGAATTTTTCTACAACAACAGGTTGTAATTGTTTTCCTTGTAGCGCTTCTAATACTGTATCTTCAAGTAACTCCATACGAGCTACCATTGAGTTCGGTTTTTTCTCTGGTGCATCTTGGCCGAATGGTACGAAGTAGATGTCTTTTGTAGCCATTAGGCGCATTAGGTTGACGCCAACAGGGTGATGACAAAGCTAATGAATTTTTCATTTTTCTTCTATTATATATTTTTCCTCAAGTTTAGAAAAATTGCAACGGGACTTCTTGAAAAAAATGAACTATGTCCCCGTAGGAGTTATATCCACAGCTGTAATTTTACAAGTTGAAATAGCGAATCTAAAGAGTGTAGGTGGAGGTGGAGGTGGATTTATAGGTATTGGCAAAGTACCTATCACTATACCAAGAGCTGTTTGTTCCACATTAAAACCTGTTGCGATAGAGCCATTACTTACTAAAAGATTCACTGTAGAACCAATCAGTGTATCTAGTAATTCTCTAATTGGTCGTTCACGACAATCACATTCGCACCCTAAATCGGTAGGTGGAAGTAATGTTAGAGGTGGTACTGTTAGTGAAAACCCTACCCCTATTACATCAGAAATATTGACCACGAAGGTTGTATTGCTAACTGGATCTGTAACTGTAACTAAAAAATCATTCACGGAAGTAATATTGAATAAAAAGAAACGAGGGGCTACGTTTGGTGCGTCTGCAATAGTAGCAAGAATCACAGTCTGCCCGACAAGTTGTCGTAAAACTTCCTGCATAGGGAAAACACAACAATCACAAAGACAACCTTCTGTTGCTCCCGTTGGGCCTGTTGAACCTGTTTGACCTGTTAGACCCGTTGGACCTGTTAGACCCGTTGGACCCGTTGGACCTGTTGGACCTGTTGGACCCGTTGGACCTGTTGGACCCGTTGGACCCGTTGGACCTGTTGGACCCGTTGGACCCGTTGGACCCGTTGGACCCGTTGGACCCGTTGGACCCGTTGGACCTGTTGGACCCGTTGGACCTGTTGGACCCGTTGGTAAAGTAAATGGTGGAATAGGGGGAAGTGTAGGGCCAATTATATTTGGATCTAATGCATTAGCTTGAAGTACCTCATTTGTTTTTTTTATTTCATTTTTATCAAACACATACCTACCTCCTATGAGTATACTGTATTGTAGTAACATATACAGTTACCATACATATACATAAGTTTCATTTATCGTTATATAATATGTTACCCTTTTGCTATTGTGTATCTTAAATCATAGTGAACCATCCACATTTACCTTCTCATCAATTGTAAATTCCTCACCTGTATCTACATACTCTGCCAAGACAGAGAATCGTATATTGTATTTTTTCTTCTATTATATGTCCATTTCGCAGACTGTAAATTTATTTTCATTTCCAAGCATGTATATTATATTCCTCATTAATACAATAAATGAATTCCGCGGTGAAGATAGGGAATTTATATATCTAGTATTTATAATTTATGCTATGATACAATATGTTAATTAATTACAATTACTTTGAAAAGGAGTATACATAATGAAAGCAAAGAAACTAATATGTTTTTTAGCATTACCACTTATGTTAGTAGCATGGGTAGGATGTTCTAAGGACAATACAGAAGAGAAGAAGACTGATAGCTTAAAGGTTTCAGAGTCGGGAAAGAAGAAAGACGAGTCAATAGACAAAGAAGCAGATAAGCTATACAAAGAAAAGGAAAAATTGCTTGCTGAAAAGGAAGAATTGCTTGCTGAAAAGGAAAAATTACTTGCTGAAAAGAAAGCTAAGGAAGAAAAAGAGGTAACGGAAAAGAAAGAAGATACAGATAAAAATGAAGTCTCAAACGATAAAGTAGTAAAAGAAGCTGTAATTGGAGGAGGTAGAACACTAGCTGAAGAACTAGCGTATATAGATAAGAAGTTAAATAACGAGTCTAGACACTATTCACCTTTGGAACAGTATCAAGAAGAGGTAGAGGAGACTTCTAAGGAGTTAGTAACAGCAGTAAAATCTAGTAAATCACTACTTGAAAAAGACAAAACGATGCAAACAAATAAATCAGAGTTAAAGGGACAATTAAGTGTAGTCAGCGGAAGAATGGATAGGTTAGCAAGTATAGAACCTCCTAAGGATTACGATTACTTCAAAGTGCAGTTAAGAGACGATGCAAAAATAATCAAACAGGTAGTAGACCAAGCGTTTATCGCTTTTAATGAAAATGATACTGAAAAAGCCCAAGCAAACTTAGATGCTATGATGGAGTATTTAGATACAATGGCTTTAACGTTAAATGAAATAAAAGACGCACAAAACTAAGTATTCAAAGGGTTATGTGACAATAAAACGTAAAATGTTAGCTTTAGCATTACCTGTTATGTTGTTAGCAGGTTGTACAACAGAGACATATGGACTTACACAGTCAGAGTTACGAAAAGTGGACAAAGAATATTAATCAAGTAAGCTAACGATATAACAAGGTGGTTATTTCATGAGTTATGATACAGTCGCACCCTTACAACGTATGCAACAATTACAGCAATCAGAAGCTGTTGCTGGAAAGAGGATTGTCTTGCAACGCATGTTTACGGGATTAGATATAACGTTGTTTATTATTGTATTAATCTTAGGCATCCCCACTTTTTCAATATCTTGTATATTATTTTTAATTTATTATTTCTCAATAACTAAAACATACTTAGTGAAGAATGTTGCTACTGGCGAAAAATTCAAAGTGGATAAACAAGATTTCAAGCAATATAAAAAGGAATTTAAAGCGAAGGAAAAAGAAGTTAGAAAAATATCTGATCTATAATCAGATTTAAAGGACGGTACATACCAAATGAAAAAGAACTCTAACTTTATGAAGGTCGTTCGTTCAATATTTAACGCATTTCGTTTGTTGAGTAAAATTATAAATCCTATATTAAAGGCATTATCTAAAAGTAAATTTTAAATCTCATAAAAACAAAAATCCCCTTCTGCATATAGGTGCAAAAGGGGATTTTTTTCAAATTAATCTATTCGTTCTACAGATACTGGTTCATAGATAAATAAGAAACGGTACCTTTACACTAACATCTGCAAAGATGAAAATCAATATATAATTATCTACATATAGAACCAGATAATAATTTTTGTTCATAAAACTTTTCTTTTGTAAAAAAAGAACTTCACATTTACATCCATATAATTTTTTTACCTTTCAAACTTTACATACTCATCTGAAACCCATTGATCACCACCAACATTATACCAACCATCTCTATATCCCCAAGACTGATATCTTTCACTTTGGTACACGTTTTTTACAATACCGTAGTTTGTTCCTGGTCCAGTACGAACGCGTAATACATCTGCTGTAATAGTAACTACCCCTACACCATCATTTGAAGGTTGCGAAGTTGTGGATGATTGTCCATCCGCTTCGAAATGTAACCACTCTGAGTTTTCGTAAACCCACTGATCGCCACCTAAATTAAGCCATCCTCCAGAACGTCCCCATACTTTATAGTTTTCAGGTGCATTTAGCTTTCTAATTGAATCATATTGAGTACCTGGTCCTTTTCGTAAGTTCACGTTTTTACCAGTAATATAAACAACACCTGTCCCACTTGTAATTGATGGTTGTGGAATCTGTGGTGTTTCTGGAATTTGAATTGTTACACCAGAAACTAATTGTTGTTTAAACCACTGCACACGCCCTTCATTAATCATTCTATGAGGGCAATACTTTCCATTTCTCTCTTGGTGTGTTTTAACTTTAGAAATTGGAATATTAAACATATCCATTAACTGACGGATTACTTGAATTGCATTCAATTCAGCTTGTCGGTATCTTTCCCCACCTGACATAGAATAACAAATCTCTATGCCAATACTATTACGATTACCCGGTCCATTCCCATCACCTGCATGCCAAGCATTTCTATTAAACAGAATTAATTGAATAGCTTCTTTATCGTCTACAACGATATGGAACGAAGTACCTGTACTATTATTAGCGACGTTGTTACGTTCGTTTAATGCTGTAGCATCATTATAAGTGTTGTGGAAGGTAATTTCCGTTGGTGTCATAGGATATGGACATAATACTGAATAACGACTTTCTGATACTAACATTTTTTTGATTTCCATTACTAAACATCTCCTCTTAGTGTAAGTTATTTTTTTCTAATACATCTTTTTGTTGTAACCCTTTGTTGCTCAAATAGTTGTTCTTCCAAGCCATATATAAAGTGAAAGCGCCTGTAATTACAGCCACTAAATCATTCGTGATTTTGTCATCAATCGTTTGGTATCCCACAAGATTTAAGACACTATTAATCACAGCAATTACCAATACAACGTAGCGACTAATTGAAGCTGCATCTAAATTTTTCATATTCTCACTTCCTTTCAAGTAAAAAAGTGACCGTATATACGATCACTTCCCTGCGAATTTAAAAAGAGCCATTATCCCACCGGTGATAATAGCTCCAACTACTGTAGTACCAATCCAAAACACTAACTTATCTAATCGATCTACACGCATATGAGCACTTTTTGCTGATTGTTGCGCTTCAATGGCTACTTCTTTTACATTTCCTAAAGTGTCGAGTTTTGTTTCTACCCTCGTCAGTCCAACAAGTAGTTCTTTCATATCATCATGTTTTAGTTCAGCCATCTTTTCACTCCTTTATGCAAAATAAATAGAGAAGCACATAATATGCCCCTCTTAATCTATAAAAGCCGTATTTTATACAAAATAAAAAGCCCACTATTGCGCGCTTGTAATTAAGTCTTCTCTTTGGTTTTTAATTAGATATAAGTCAATACCACTTTGTAAGTCTGAACGCTTTGAAATAACATAATCGTATGGAAATGCTTCATCAATAACCCTTTGAGCTAAATAATTTGCCATCTTACATCCCTCCGAGTAATAATTCATCTAGAGCCTGTTGCATTAAATCCTGTTTGATTTTCAGTTTTTCTAACTCCGATGGTTCCTCTGGTTGCGGTTCTTCAGGCTTTGGCTCAACTGTTTTAACCCATTTACCGTCCACAAACTTAGGATAATAAATACCGTCAGGACAAACTTCTAAAGTACAATTCTCAGGAATGTCAGGCTCATAACCTATAACAACATCTTCTTGATAAGGTACTTTAATAGGTTCATAATCTACATTTCTCATTATGCAATCAGGACAATCGTATTTATTGATTGGTTCTTCTGCATCCTCTTGATCAGGCACATAAGTACCGTCCACAATTGATTGATGTAATGAGCATAATTTCTCTTCTGTGATAATCTCTTTTATTTCTTCTCGATAGAATGTTTGTTTCTCGAGAATCGCTTTCTCTTCCAAAGGAATCATTTTTGTGAACTTTCCATCTTTGTCATAACAATAACCGTAATATTTAGCCACTTAAAGCCCTCCCTTAGTTTGCTACGTAGGTAGCTACAAGCTTAATTCGTTTTCCTGCTGTAAATACGTTAATTTCTCCATTCCACGATACATTAACAGAAACAGGTGTACCATCATTAGAAAAACACATAAAACTTAAAGTATTAACTGGGCGCATGTCCGTTGGAAGTGTGCATACCAATGAGTTAGCAGAACCTTCATTTCTAGTTATTTCCATACGAACCGTTACGGTATTACCTCTTCTATCGGCTATTGGCATATAGCTAGCATTGGCGTTTGTAGCATCCGCTGTCAGAGTTAAATTAGCTAGTCCGTCTTTAGCTTTAGTTACAATGTTGGTGTTTACCGCATGTACATTGAACGTATCTGTTGAGGGAGTGTATTGCCACGCTGATTTATTGGTTACTTCAGAGAATAATGCTACCGCATCAGCACCGCCGTAAATATAGTGCAGTTTTCCATCTGCTCTTCTCCACCCATATGATCTATTAGACGTTGATGCATCCATGTAAAGACTACCTGTCATCGTGTCTCCATTTTTCTTTAACAGATTTGTATCTGCGTTCATCGTGAACGTATTAGTAGCACCTTGGTACTCCCATACGAATTTATTCCCTTCAGTAGGATGAACACTTTGCATAATTAGTTTGTTATTACCTAATTGCGCTCTATGTTTAAACTCGTAATCTCCCGTTTTAAAACTTAGATTTTTATCAACGGCCATCGTCAACTCACCGTTAACTGTTCCGCCTCTATCGTCAATTTGTTGAATCCAAGGACCCCATGACGTATTATTCATAACTCTTACCCAAACCCTAGGAGTCGCCGTTGCTAAAGTAGTAGCTACTTGTTTCACGAACCCCACGGACGCATGACGAGAAACTTCAATGTAATAGAATGTAGAAGTTGCCGCCGCTCCTTCAGGGTTATTAGCTAACCTTTGACCGGAATATATACCACTTTCGATAAGGTTATTTAAATCTTGATCGTTGATGTTATTTGTCCGTCCATCCGGTCTAGTGTAGGTGCTGAATATATCCGTTTTTTTGACAACACCGTTTTGACTTCCTCCAACATATACAGCGTTAGCCCAGTCTCTTGTGCCACCTCCCGGAGTTAATTCTGCAACGATAACTATTCCTTCTTGAGATTTAGCGAGCCACACTGATTTAGTTGCAGTTCCGTCTCCTTTAAACAATAGCTGTTGCGTATTTAGCGGTAAATTGAATCTAAGTTCATTGTCCAATTCTAATACACCAGTCATTCGGTCTCCGGCTTTTTTAACTGCTGCATCTGCCTTAGCTCCAGCTGCAATAATACCGTCAATATCTACTCCTTTAAGTTTCTCCCCTGCTTCAATCGCTTTTTGGATAATTGTAAATTCGTTTGTAGATTCAACGGCACCATTACCTGAATATGATTGTTTAACAGTAAATCCAAACGGTTCTGCATCTAACTCCTGATCCTTTTCAAAAATTCGAACTTGCCCATACACATTCCCTGCTGCTGCTAGAGTTTGTGTTTTTAAGATAATTTGATATTTCCCTTTCATTGCATTAATCGGTTGCAAATCTTCCTGAAACACCGTTGTACCGTCTGGCTTTCTAAAAGTGATTCGAACCGCTATTGCTTTGCTTAAATCTAATTCCTCTCCTTGATTTGTTATATTTAATACTAATTTAGCGGAATTTTTATCACCTTGTGAAAAACGTATTTCTTTTGTGGATATCTCATCTACTAAATCTACAGTAAGTTCTCGTGTTTTGAATGTCATAAAATCACTCCTTTATGCAAAATAAAAAAGACCAGCGTTTGCTGCTCCCTTGGTTTTAACTAATTAATTTTTGAAGTAATGCTTTCATTTCTGATACATCATTTTCAAGTGTTGCTACTCGCTGTTTGAGTTGTTTATTCTCTTCTTTAAGTTCAATATATATATTTTGTGTTGCATCGATTGCAAGAGAAACTACAGGATATAGATTAATAGCTTCCTTTTCTACTGTAGTAAATACATCATCAGAATCCTCTGCTATAAACCCATATTGTAGAGGGATATCTTTAACAGTAGGTAATGGATCTCCTTCTTTTCTGTTCTCCCTCATCTCATACAATCTATCCATATCAGACTTAAAGTAATACTGTTGCACTTTAAGTCCCATAAACTTATCAAGTGAATTAATTTCAATATCCTTAATAGCTGTTTTAATCTTTCTCGTAGATGTCTGTTGTAAGGATACAGCCTTAATATAACGAGCTTCTAAATCCCTAAATTCATTACCATTAACACTTTTAATTTGAAGGCTACCTTGATAACCAGAGGCGTGAGAAGACCTCATTAGAACATAAGCAAGTCTAAAATCAGCATTCATATCATCGTCTTTTATACCAGGTGCATTTTGCTCACTTGGTTTGTTGGTTTTTGAAAAAGTCCAGTTACCATTACCAGATTCGATATATACTTCTTTGCTAGCCTTTATCCATGCATAACTAGCCGCATTTACATACACACGACCGCCATAAGTTCCAGCAATACCTTCTGTTCCTATATAAACATCATTTTTAGACTGTAAAGTAAGCCTTCCATCAGCACTTATATTCATATGCCCGCCATCACGATAGAATGTAATTTGTGAACTTCTAGAAAATTCATTTGTAGTAGGGTTATAGTATGCAACCATACCTAGAGTTGCATATGATGTGTCAAAATCATCTACTCCATTTACCCTTGGAGTTACTTGTGTAAGTGCAAATGAACCGTTCATTGACCCCTGCGCACTGTCTCGCCCTAAAATAAAAGTTGGTTGGAGTCCTCCGTCTGTTGATCTATCATAAAACCCTAAAAATCCACGTATTTCATTTTTATCATATAGACGTATGTTTTGTTTATTAATCTGAATAAATCTTTGTTCGGAATCTCCTGTAGTCTTTAAAGTCACTCCTTCTAAAACTTGTCCTTTAATATGATTTGCTGTAATAAAACCTACTAAGTTAATCTTGTTCGCATTCAATGTAATATTCTCTTTACTCATATTGAATGCTGCGATTACACCGTTTTCTTTTACCGATATACTAACGCCTTTTTCTGTTAGCTCAAGGCGTGATTCCATATCTCTTACATAGGAATCTTTAGCAAATTCTCCATCTGCTTGCGTTCTTGTATATACTTCTGTCTTTTTTGCTGCTAAATCGATACCTTTCTCATTAACACTAAAACGGTTATCGATCATAGTCATCTCTTGATTAAATTGCTCAGTTGCAAGCTTGTTAGCTAATTCGGATAATAAATCTTCTTTATTTTGATTAACCACATTCTTCAAATCAGGAATTTTAAAGCCAGCAACATAATCCTCTACTTGCTTAAGTTCAACTTTTGCTCCAATTGCCGTTGCTTGTTGTTCAAGTTTTGTGTTTGCTTCAGTAAGTTTCTTACCTTGATCTGAAACTACATTGTTTAAACCGCTCACTGTGGAAGATAATCCGCTTGCTGTTTGTTCCACAGTAGTAATACGCTGATTGAACCCAGTTTGATTGTTTTGGACAGTTGATACAGTAGATTTAACACCTTCTACGCTCTTTTCAATATCGGTCGTTTTTCGAGTGAAAGTTTCATTTAAAGTATCTGTCTTTTTATCTACACTCTCTAATTTTTCAGTAATTTTACCAACTTGTTCTTTAATCTCAGTAGTGGTTTGCTTTAAAGTATTAGTTGCTTGTTGCACTTCAGAGATTGTTTTTTTTGTGCCTTCCACAGTTGACTCAACTGTATTTAATTTATTACTGATTTCACTATCTTTTTTAGTTAACGATTCAATGGATTGTTTAAATCCGTTAGAATCCTGTTCAAACTTAGTTACCTTCTTATCAATTTCACCTTGTTTATTTTGTACATCTGAAATCGTACGACTGACGCCTTGTAAGCTTTCCTTCACTTCATTGACTTGTCCTGTGGCTTGATTTTGTGCTTCTTGAACTTTTTTATTCAACTCTGTTTTTGTGGACTCAATATCTTTATTAACCTGCTCAAGTGTTTCTTTTTTTACTGATTCAACGTCTGGTACAACCGATTCCCAAGCTGTACCTGTCCATATTTTTAAAATACCAGGCTTTCCATTGCTAATATCACGCCAAAGTGTTTTATAGGGCTTTAATCCTGTTGTCGGCGGATTCTTAGCTTCTATAATTTCAACGGTATTATTTTTAAGATTCTCTTGAACCTTTTCAGCAAGTGTTTTGGCTGCTTCTGATTCTTTTTGTGCATTACCAGCGGTTTCATTAGCTTTTTTTACTAATTCATCTAGCTGATCTATCATTTCTTGCTTATTACCTAATGAACTAAGGATACGGTTATAAATCTTTCTTAATTCCTCATTTGGGTCAACAATTTCGCGATAATCACCAAATACATATTTATCTTGCAATGGATTTTTATATGATTCATCACCAGCAATTGTTCTCGCTTCTAAATACAATTTTGGTGTAAAACCTGTATCCTTAATTCGAATTGAATCTCCCTCATTGATTAACTCATGAGCTAATCCGAATACTCGCCCTATACTTTGTGCTTGAACATCATACGTATAAGATGTATTTATACGTTTTGCTAACTCTGTTTTCATAAGAGTCATTAACCGTTTTGGCGTTATGTCTTCTTCTGTTTCTGGAGTATAAAAGCCAAATTTATGTTTACCTTTTTCATTCCATCTTTGGAATGCATCGCTGTCCACAAGATAAGGAAGACCATTATTTATTTCAGTAATAGTAACAAACTCTCCGCCTTCTTTTTTCACGAAACCCAGTAAGGCTGTACAAATGTTTTTAGAGTTCTCAATGCGCTTAATCCCCATCAAATCTTTACCAAGCGTTACTTCTTTTCCTGTTTCTCGACCACGCTTCTTCACCATATCTACATAACGCCCAACAACTTGAGAACCTACAACTTCAGCACGATATTGAATTTCTAATTCAAATAATGAAGCTACTTTTTTAAGAAAAGACAGTGGATCAATAAATTCATCAATTGTCATAGAATGGAAACTAGCGTATTCCAAATCTCCTTTTTTCCACTTTGTACCCGCAAGAGCGATATCCACCATTTCAATTACTGTCTTACCTTCTAGTTTTTGTGGAGGGATAATTCCCGCTTTAGCAAGTTGAATCCATTCTCCTGATGCATAAGCGGTTACTGATCTATCATCAGAATTCTTTTCAATTTCAGTAATTACATATGGAACGATACGCCCATCCCTTACTTCTTTTAATACTAAGTTTTGTTGCATAAGTGTTGCTGCATGTTTCGTGTTATCAAATACTTTAAACTCTAAAGTATCGATATTATTCTTGATTTTCCAATGACGTTTATCATCCCAATAATCTTTTGGTTGTATAGCCGAAACGATTTGACTAGTCTTAAAATCAATAATATGCAAGACTCCACTTGGTGTTCTCATCTAAATCGCTCCCTATATTTAACCCTGGCTGTTCCGATATCAGAAGGCATGATTTCTAGTATATTAGTACCTTTATTAATGACAGGGAAATTACTGAAAATGTCTTTAATATTAATCGCATCCTTCCCTTCAATCGTTACATGACTATTTTCTGTATCAATCACAACTTTATCGCCGACATCTACTATATAAGGCGGTGTGTTTTTTGTATTTAAATTCACTTTCCAAAACTTTAAATCACTAACGGACATCGCTTCTACTGGCGGTACATCTTGCCATTGCATAATACTAATCTGGATTTGTGCTGCTTTTTCCATGTGATAGTTATTTTCATCTGTCCACCGTGCAAAACGTTCTGAATCATCTTTTCCTGTCCCAGGAATAAATTTTGAAATATAGGCTTCCCATACATTCCCAATTCTAGCTATCCACAATCGACCAAAATATTGATTCCATGTATTTGGATAATCACCGCTCTCATAAATCAGTCCTGTTTTCCCTGGTTTGTTATCGTATCCGATAACCATCGTTCCAAAATTTTGTTCAGCTTGCCAATAGAGATCATTCATAGCAATTTTTGAAAGTACCTTACTATTTTCATCGAGTATTGCTATCTCAACTCGTCCCATTTCATTGATTTTCTTACTCTTACAAGTAACGTAGGCTTGCATAATAAAATCTTGTACTGGACCACCAGGTATACTCTTTTTAACAGCTGCACCATGCCATCCTTTACCTGTTCCAGTACCGAAATCAGAACAATAAAATTGATATTTATCTGATTTCATTTCACCGACTGGCTCACCATCTTCCATTGCACTGACTTTACTCCACCCTACAGTGGTAGCCATTTCATCCCATAATATTCGTTGATTCCTTTCTACAGGCTTTTCCACAGTTTTTAGTGGCATTCCGATACGAAAATAATCTCGATCATTTAAAGATATCCCACCAAACCATACATCTAAAAAAGTGTTTGGTTTCGTAATGTCAATCTCAATAATAGGATTAGAATGAACAGTTCCTTTGTTTTGAACATTTGCCATCAACCCGCGTGCACCTGTTTGAAAATCTACTATTTGAGTAGGTCCTAATTTATAAGGCATTGGACAAGTAAACTTTAAAGTACCTTTACCTAACGTAACGAAATCATCAGGATTAAAATCTTCATCAATCACAGCCAAATATGTTCTTTCAGGAGTTGCATCAAAAACTAGCTCAACCGCTTCTTCTGTAATTAACCAAGCTGCTATTTCTTCTTTTAACGTTTCTAAATCCGTTCCATCTGGAACGATAATTCCCACAGGGACAGGAAGTGGACGAGGATCTGTTTCCATTCCTAATAATCTTGCACCTGGATATCCAGGTGTTTTTAAGAAATTACGTTTTAGAGGTGCCCATGTTGGTGGGCTCCATCCTTTTTCTATTTGGATGTATTTTTTCCGTTCGTTATTAAATGTAAAAGAACTCATTTTCCCACCTCATTTCTTTATAAAATAAGAGAAACCCAAACCTAAAAGGCTGAGTTTCTTTGCTCTTCTCGATCTTGATATTCTTTTGTATATCGATACGTACCACGTGCCACATCTCGTCCCTCTAAAACAACAGGAACTTCAACAACTAAATCACCACCAAGCATTGGAATGGCTCCACCACCAGATGATCCAGACGAATAATTTATCACTTGATTTGATACGCTATTTGTCATAGCTTGTCTGCTATTCGACATACTTCCATACACACCACTCATGACGGACTTTAATCCTGATAACTGGCTCATAGAGCTGGCCATCATACGGCTCATATCGCCCATTAACTGAGTTACATTTCCAGGAATACCAAAGGATTGTTCTTGCGGCATCGCTGCTACGATTCCAGCACCAATAGCTCCAAGTGTCTTTTTGTTTAAAGGTAAAACCGCTTCATCCCCAGCTTCACCGGCACCTTGCAAGTTTCCACCATTCATACCAAATATAGTTGGTTTAGTGAAAATACCTCCTTTAGCGCGCCAATCAATATTAATTCCTGATGGATAAGTAACGTCTTTACCCAGTACATTTTTTGTACTAGTTTCTAAACTAAAGTGCGGCATTTTAGGCATTTCAGGTTTAGGAATTTTCAACTTCAAATTATCAAAGAATCCTTTGATTTTATCAATGAACCCCTTTACCCCATCAACTGCATCTCTTATTGGATCCATAATAAATCTTTTTGCCGCTTCAAATTTTTCTTGTGCGGCATTCTTCACGGAATCAAACTTCTCGCGCGCTGAATTATATAAATCAGTGAATTTTTGTTTGGCTTGATTATACGTTTCAGTGACCGGATTAATTACGTATTGCTTCACTAAATTCCAAGCTGCGAGTGTATAAGATTTTATAGATTCCCAATTTCCTAATATCCAGTTAG
Source organism: Bacillus sp. RC242 (assembly GCF_044908245.1). NCBI lineage: Bacteria > Bacillati > Bacillota > Bacilli > Caryophanales > Bacillaceae > Bacillus > Bacillus sp. RC242. Next base: position 14,213 of record NZ_JBIYCZ010000015.1, on the reverse strand, counting down.
CTAAATCTGAAAGCTTTTGTTTCGTTGCATTCCACAATTCTTGAACTGGTTGGATTACATACTGTTTTACCAAATTCCAGGCTGAAAGTGTATAAGATTTCGCTAATTCCCACTGCGTACCAAGCCAAGAAATTAAATCACTAAATTTTTGCTTCACCAAGGTCCAAGTTTCCTGGACTGGCTGAATAATATATTGCTTGAACAAAGACCAACCAATTTGTGCTGCTAACTTCGCAATTTCCCATTGTTGGCTTAACCAGTTAACCAAATCACCAAATTTTTCTTTGACTAAATTCCACGTATCTTGAACAGGTTGAATAATATATTGTTTCAATAAACCCCATCCAATTTGTGCAGCAGCCTTTGCTATTTCCCATTGTGTGCCAAGCCATGACACCAATTCGCCAATCTGTTTACTTACCCAATCATAAGCTTCTTGAATCGGCTGAACAATATATTGACATATTGCGACCCAGGCAATTTGCGCTCCCGCTTGTATTAATAACCACCCAGCTTGAAGTACCGTTGAAATTAACGAAATAATTGGATCTAAAAATGTAAGTATAGAAGTCCAAATTTCTTGCCATTTTTGGAACAATTGCATAAAGAATTGAGATGCTGTTTCGACCATTGAAGAGAACCAACTTGATACAGTTTCAACTAAAGATGATAACCAACTTGTCGCCGTTTCTACTAGAGATGCCCAACAGCTAGATGCTGTTTCAACAAGCGAAGATAACCAAGTCGATGCTGATTCGACAAGTGAAGACCACCATCCGGTTGCTGTATCCACTAAAGAAGATAGCCATGAAGATGCCGTCTCTACTAAAGAGGACCAATAAGTTGATGCCGTTTCGACCATTGATGATAACCATGTTGTCGTTGATTCTACTAAAGAGGACCACCAACTAGACACTGATTCTACAAGAGAAGATAGCCAAGCGGATGATGTTTCAACTATTCCACTCCACAAGTTCGATAAATATTCACCTATAGAATTAAAGGCGTCTATCGTCCATTGTTTTATAGAATCAAAATTTTGATATATAGTAATACCTAAAGCAACAACCGCAGCTACTACAATAGCTATTAATGCTACCCATCCCATCATTGCAGCCCCTATACTCGATATGACGACAACTATCGGCGCTAAAGCCATAAATGCTCCTGCAATTACACCAATAGCAACTGCGATAGCTGCCAATGTAGCGGCTAATTTAGGATTATTAGAAATCCAATCAGCTATTTTGGCAACAACGTCAGCTATAACACTAAGAACTGGTTTAAGTGCAACTTGTAAATCTTGCATTGCTTTTTGAAATTTAACTGCTGGGTTCGCATCTAATTTCTTCGTAGAATCCGTTAATTTTTCGAAATTCTTTTGAAAGTCTACTGTTTTTTCGGAAGCGCCTATTAAAGTATTCGTTATATTTTGTCCTTGATCTTCGAACATCGTTGCGAACACTTTCACTCCAACTTCATTTCTCTTAACTGGATCTTCTATTCCTTCTATCGCTTTAGCTACTTCCACCATAGCTTTCGAACCGTCACTTCCGCCCTTAGCGACAGCTTGCCCCCATTTCTCGATTTGTTCAGTTGCAATACCTGAACCATCAAGCGCCTCTTTTAAAGCTTTATCTGCCCCTTGAGCAAACTCAGCTAATTGAATGCGCCCTTCTTTCAATCCATCTAATAAATTATCAATATTCCAACTACCAGTTTCGACGCCAGCTTCCATAATAGCTTGTACTTCTTCAGCCTTAAAACCAGCGCGAGTTAACTGACCACCATATTCAGCAATGATGTCTAGCTGTTCTGGCGGAAATCCCATTTTTAATAAAGAATCAGCCATACCAAGAGCACTCTCTTGAGATATACCTAATTCATTTCCTATTTCGTATGTTTCTTGAATTAATTCAGTAAAATCTATTCCTTCATAGGATTGCGCAATTGTTGCTGCTCCTTTAACGATAGATGCATTCGCTTCATCACTGATATCTTTATTTAAAGCCCATTGCCTGCGTACACCTGCAAGTGATTCTTCAGCATCCACTCCATAAGCGGTTACGCCTCTTATTGCTTCTTCTACTGATTTTTTTGAGGATTCAGGGACATCAAAAGATATATCGATTTTAGTTTTCAACTTTGACATATCCATTGCTTTTTCAACAGCCGTTGCAATTCCGCCACCTGCTGCCAATCCGCCAATAACATTTTCTAATCCTATTTTTAAGCCTTCAAACTTTTTTTCTGTTCTCCCAGCTTCTTGTTGTAAATCCCTTAATTCATTTTGTACCTGTCGTATCGAATTACCTGCATCCACAGATCTTAGCGCGCGTTGTAATTTATCAATATCTGTCCCTGCGCCTAATGCTTCTTTTCCGATAATTCCAATTGCTTGCTCTAACTGCTTACTTGTAGCCGTTCCGTTTCTAATTGCATTCACAAGACGATTTCCTAAGGCTCCTGCAAAATCATCAACGCTTTTCCCTGTAGCTCTGAATAACGTTTCTAATTGTCTTGTGGAACTAGCTACACTTTCCTGCTCGGCTTTCATGTTTCCAAGCTTATTTTTCAGACCATTAAGAGACCCTTCTGTAAATTCAATCTCACGCCTGAACGCACGATATTGTTCTTCAGAAATTTTACCGTTTTGAAATTGAGCTTGAACTTGTTGTTCCGCTGCCTTTAATTTATCTAGCTTTTGTGTTGTATTTTCAATCTGTTGTGTAAGTAACTGTTGTTTTTGTGCTAAGGCTTCCACATTACCCGGATTGAATTTTAATAGGCGTTCTACATCTTTAAGCTCTTTAGCTAAATCGTTACTATGTTTATTAACATCTTTTAAAGCATTTTGAAGACCAGTAGTTTCTCCACCAATTTCAATCGTAATCCCTTTAATTCTTCCTGCCATTTTCTCACCCCTTTCTTAGAAACTGTCCATATCACTTTGATTCGCTTTACGAATTTTTTCTTTATCTGGGTTCTTCATTTCAGTGAATTCAGCAATATAATCAAAACAATCACCAATAGTCATATCTTCTAAATCCCAACTCGTTAATTTCGCTTCATAACAAAGAGCAAGGAACAAATCAGTGGTTAATTCTTCATCACTGAATGTCCCTTGCTCTCCATTATTTTTCTTTATTTTTTTTTTGCTCCCATAGTGACTTGAACTAATTCCATAATTTCCGGCATAATTTCTTCAATAGGGAATTCTTCAAATCCATCCAACCACGTCATAGGATCAGAAATACTTGGATCAGCCGTTTTAGCGTATAACCAAGTTAAGTCATAAATAAGCTCGAAATCTATGTTACTTAAATCTAAATTAGATACATCAATAGATTGTTCTGACCCATCTGGTGAAGTTAAAGCGTTAATTGCTCCTAACCCCATCAAATCTGCAAATAAATTACGTCTGAATTGTGCTTTATATCGTTTAACTGTTGCTGCTGTAGCTTTTAATCTGACTTGTTTACCATCTATTGTAATTGTCTTTTCCATCTAAGTTTTCCCCTTACACTATTATTTTTTTGTATATACCGCTGTGTACCAACCATCATAAATAGCTGCTGTTGTTTTAGAAGCTGTTTTGGTTTTAACTAATGGTTTCCCCTTAATATGAATCGGACTAGAAACAAACTTTAATTCATTTGTATTTGGCTCTGCTGATGATGTTTTTGTTTTAGATGCAACTGTAGGACGACTTGCTGTGCAATTGTACATTACATGTCGAACAGCTTTTTCATCCCCATCAAATTCAAATAACAATGCAAACTGTTTTCTTTTTGCATTCGCTACCTCATTTAATACTCCATCAGTTTCATCTAACTGTTCTCCTAATGCATCAATTGCAAACTGTTCTGGGATATTAGCGATCACTAATGTACCGTCGTAACCTTGGTTATTATCGGAAGAGTAGTAAACCATGTCGTCCGCATAAAACTCCGTTAATTCACCTTTAGGCTCGGTCGTTAATTCAACGCCGCCTGGCATTGGAATCGGAACTCCAAATTTAACCGCACCATTTGTTATATCTAATAATGCATAATGAACATTTTTTAAACCAAAAGTAACTTTGTTCATTTATATCAACCTCGTTTCATAAAATTTTTGATATATTTTTTCTGTTTCAATAATCCCTTCGAATGGCGAATCATAAGGTATTTCATGATCGTCTAGGACTTTTTCAAGTTTGGCTTCTGCAACTAAATCCTTTCTAGTTGTGTAAAGCTCAATATTTAAATCGTTTATCTTGTGATAGACCTTGTTATCTGCCATTAAATTTGCTGATCCATCCACAAGAAAACAAAGATATGGTGGTTTGGGCACTGGATTACCTGGCGTTGCTGTGAACTGCGAATAAGCCACAGGATAACCTGTAGCTTCAAGGATTTTTGTTAATTCACCTAATGTCATTATTCAAGCGCCCTTTCAATCCGTCTTGGTAATTCATTAATTACATACTCTTCAACTGGACGAATATGCACTCTTGCTGGAACTCGACCACCACCAACTTTGGCATGTCCGTTTTCTAAAAGATGTGTTAATTGCCCTTTTGAATTGTGGACGACAATAGATTTGCCATCTTTCTTCTTGCGCCACCCTTTACGATAACCACCTGTTTTTTTAAGGCTACTTTGCTTTAATTTATCGACAACAACATCAGCTACTTCCTCTTGAGCTACCATTAATTCTTCTTCCACAACATTTGCATATCTTTGTAATTCCCTAGCAATCTCGCTCGCAAAATCATTCATATTAAGTATGCTCCTTTGCGATAATGGTCAATGTTTGATACATTTCATCATCATTCATTGGTGGCTCGATGATATCAAAGATACGACCTTTCATATTAATTCGCATTAATTCTGTAATACCTGTTGTATAAGGAATTACAAACCGATAAATTCGTGTAGACTGTGAAGCCGAAGCTTCAATGTACTCCGAACCTTTTACCGTTTTTATCATTGCCCACGCTTTTTTTACTTCTTGCCAATTACCTGTTTCAACTTCTTGATTCAAATCATCTTTTATTACTTCAGGTTGCTCAATAATAATTCGATTTCTACAATCACCTGTATTCAGTGGTTTCTTGTACTGAAAAGGACGCATATTAATCACCGTCCAATTTAATTTCTTCTAATGCTTTATCGATGCCCAAACTATTAATCTGACTTAAAAAATTCTTGTCAAAATACTCTAATGCATCGTTATAAACATAACGAGAGCGTTCAAAGACTAATTCTTTGAACTCCTCGTCTTTATTTAAATCATAATTCCCACAAACCCTAAGTAATGCCTTGTTAGACGTAGAAAGAATGCGTTTTAGGTTATCATCTTCCTCATCACCTAAGTGCATCCTCTCTTTAAACTCCTGTATTGTTGCATCCGAAATTACTGTATCCATTCACATCATCCTTGTGTCGGTGGCGTTACTTCTCCAAGTTTCAATGTATAAACTTGTGAAGTGTATTTATCCTTTGGTTTACCTGTAGCATGTTGTTTGGCGATATAAAGTGTTGCATCTTCTAAAGCTAATGTTTCTTCATACTTCTTGATTGGCTCTGTTCCACCCATCGCTGCAATGTACTCCCCTTTAACAAAGAACACCACTTGTCCTTGAGGTACAAATACAGATTCTGTTGGGATTGGATTAAAAGGTAAGCTCGTTACATATACACCTGCCGCATTTTGAATTGTAGCATTTGCTTGAATGTCAAAAGTATCGAATGGGTTTGTTACCATAACTACTTTCCCAGCAATATTTTTAGGTCTATCTGCATCTGTTTTACCATCAGGATTTAATTTTTTAGCCAATAATTTAACCACGCCTTTTAATTCATTAATTGTTTTACGACCAGGTTCAAACGTTAAAGTTCCTGCTGGTTTTTTATCTGGATATACTCCATTCACTACACTTCCGCTAGGATCCTTTAATAAGCCAATAGGTTCTTCTTTACCTGTCCCTACTACAAAACCACGTTCTAAACCTACTGACATCGCTTCTGTAATCATAGTACGAACATATCGTTCCACCCATACTGGACCAAGCTTCAACATATCATTCGCTAATGGAATAAATGCCGTTAATTTCAGTTGAGTAATAGATTCTTTTCGGAATGTGGCATTTAATTGCCCTTTAATATCACCAAATAAAGGTCCCCATACAGCTGCACCCTCTGGATCTCCATAAATAAATTCTGTCACGGCTCCTAAATTCTCTAAACCGATATGCTCTAGCAACGGATGACCTTGAACTAAATCATCAAAAATTCTCTCTTGTGTTGTTTTAGGTAAAGTTTCAGTAGATTTAAAACCACCATCTTCAACAACGGCATTAAAGAACTTCATTTCTTCACTTGTTAGTACATTAGCACCGCGAGATTGCATAATAGAACGGTCTACCATTGATTCATTCACTTGATTTAAAATATCTGCTCGTACATCTGTAGCAAGTGCTCCAATCATAGAATTTAATGCTGCTGTTTGTTCTTCTGGAGTTCCTTCCTGTGTCGCTTTTGCAAAAGCTAGTTTTTTCTCTTCGAAATTATTAAACTTAATAACCATATTTTATTTTCCTCCTAAATTTAAAAAGAGCGTACTCAAATTCTGTTTTGTATTAACAGGCTTTTGAATAGGCTCTTTTGGATTTTGATTATTTGGTTGTTTCGTGTATTTAGCTACTAAATCTTCTTTAAAATTTTCTACAACTTCCACTTCTTCATCTTCTTGTGTATCATCAATTTCAATTTCATCAGCAATTTCATCAGCTAAACCAAGAGCTACTGCTTCCTCTGCTGTTAGCCAAGTTTCGTCTTTTAAAAGTTGTTTTAATTCTTCATCTGTTCCAACAAAACGTTTCTTATAAGATCCTGCTAAAGCTGAATCAATCTTTCGTAAATCTCGTGCTGTTTTTTCAAAAAGATCTGCATTTCCATATTCAAAGGTACTTGCTTGGTGAATCATCATCATAGTATTACTAGGCATAATAATTCTGTCTCCTGCCATTGCAATTACTGATGCGGCACTAGCTGCCCAACCATCAATATGAACTATAATTTCTGCATTATGCTGCTTTAACTGATTACAAATTGCTACACCATCAAATGCGGAACCTCCACCCGAATTAATATGAACGTGAATTTTTTCTGCTTTAACATCTTGAATTTTTCTTCTTACAGCTTCATCATTATTTTCACTAAACCATCCACCGATTGACCCATATACAGTTAATTTATACTCATTCTCACCTTTAGCTTCAAAGCGAATATCTCGTTTTAAATTTAAAAGCTTATTCATGTTCAAATGTTCCATCATTTCTCACCTCCTTCAGATTCATTTAATTTCTTATAGTTCTTCGTAATATGATGGATATTTAAGTTTGGATCATCAGAATCTTCATAATCTACTTCTGAACGAATCTCATTTCCTGTAAATGCACTTGAAGAAATAAGCTTATCAATACTTGTTGCAAGGTCAAATATACTCTGATAAGAAACAGCCTTCACTATAATCTTTTGTCCTGAAAGATATTCATTCATTTCAAAGAATTTAACATTCGCTTCATCAGATAGCTTTTTTAATAATGGCCTTACTGTGAAAAGCATATAATTTTTCGTTTGCTTCTCTACATCAGCCATTTCTCCATATAATAAAGTTGTCGGAATACCAATGGCCATTGCTACTTGATTTAAAAAACCATTTGTTACTTTATTGATTTCTTCCACACTTGGGCCATTCGCAACACCATTATATATTTCGTTATAATTAATACCCTTTTGTTGTGGAACAATAGCGATATCTTTCGTACCAATTGCTTTATACATGTTGTCAATAAATTCTTGTAACTTGGCTATCTGTTCTTCTGTTTTAGCACCGATCATATCCATATCAACAGTTCCGCGAACTTGATTTTTACGTTTTTGAGAGTTTAACAGCCTACCGAATAAGTCCCCGTAATCTGCAAATAGACCATCAATAAGCGGTGATAATTTATCATTTCGATATTTCAAATGAATAACTTCGCTTTGCTTAAAGCTTCTCTTAAACGTATAATCCTTTACCGTTACATTGGTAAAAGTATCTTCTAACACGGCATACTCATTATGTTGAAACCCATCAGCAATAAGTAAATCCCCATCATCCGCTTGTATGACTAAGCATTCATTATCATAAATAAGTTTACGAATAAATCTTTCCCAGAAAGTACTGGCCGTCATGTTTTTGTTCGGTCTAACGTTTAATCGATAATATAGCTCATTCTTCTCAAATGCTTTACCGTTTCTTACTCTGAATTCAGATTGACTAATCGTTCTTCCTAGAAAAGATATGCATGTATCGATTGCTAATCGTTTCATATGAACCCTGTTTGCCGTATCAGCAATCAAATCCAGATCGACCATAAATTCTAGCTCTTTATTTCTTTTGAATACTGAACCTAACCATCCAATGTTTACCACCCCCTTTATTAGAATTTAATATTACTTAATATGAAATCTGCTGCTTCTTGTATTTCATCTGCTCGATAAAGAGCGTGAACAAAACTTTGGAATCCGTCAGTTTTTCTTCGCACCGGTTCTTTCTTTTCATATATTTTGTTTCCGTCCGCCTTGATCACAACCAATACATTCTGTGTATACCAACGCATAAGAGGATTATCACCGAAAACAATCTGCTCATTTGCAAATGCCATTTCAACCCGTGGCGCTAATAAACTATGAATTGCCTTAGGGTTTCTTATAACTTCTATTTCAAACCCTTCAGCTACTAATAAAGGTCTTATCGCTTCCATTCGGAAATTATCAGCTATAATTTTCTTAATGCCATATTGTTCCCGCATTTTTACAAACCAATCAACAATGTGTTGAGGATTGATAGTTGGCTCGTCCACAACAGTTAATAAACCTTGTTCTTCCCACTCTTTTATTGGCGCAAACTTCTGTTTTTTGAACTCGCCTGCTTTTTTTGAATATCCATAATAGATATCAACAAATTCTTTTCGTACAAAGGAATGAGTTTTAAAAATATACTCTCCAGTTTGTCTAAATAAAAGACCACATGCCGCGAAATCTCGAATGCTTGCAAAGTCTAACGATCCAATACATTCTTGGCCATGTAAATTTGGAAACGGTCGATCTGTAGCAAGAATTTCTGACCATTTTGCAACAGAGCGTTCTAAATTAGTAACAGGTAAGTTCATACGCTTTGTCATGAACTCTTCTCTATTACTAGGATCGTCTTCTAAATCTTCATACTCTTCCTTAATTGTTTCAAGTAACCCTTCAGCATACTCACTTAAAGGCTTAGATAACATGGGATTCGCAAGCTCCCAACTATCAAGATCATCTACTTCAGTTTCGTCATTCAATTTACAAATAAAAGGAAAGACAGCATTCGGACGTGCTTCGCCGTTTAATACCTTCATTGCCTTTTCTTTTTGCTTATCTAAGAAACCGTCACGAACATATCCATCTGTACCAATGTAAAATTCACGTGGGTTTTTCTTTTTCCCTAAACCACTGATATGAACACGGACATCTTTATTGCTTTCGTATTGATGTATTTCATCAAATACAACCGCACCATCACGCAAACCATCTTTTGTATCTCCATTTGAAGTTCTAAACTTCAGTACACTTTCAGTAGCCTTTGAAACTGTTTGAGTTAACGTTGTTTTAAAGGCTCTTTTCAAGACCTCATTCTTCTTCACACATTTATGAACTTCTTCAGGGCTTGTTTTTGCTTGTTCTTCACTATTCGCTACAACTGAAATGTTATACTCTGGAATGCCATGTAATTCACTAATTAAAAAGTGAATAATAACAGAAATCAGACCGTTTTTACCGCCGCCACGTCCTAACATCCATAGGAATTTACGATAAAATACACGCCCATTTTTCTTATAAAATAAAAAGACGAATGCTATTAAGAATTTTTGAAATGGCTGCAACGGAAAATACCACTTCTCACCGAAGTTGATACAATCCTCAATCATTTCATCATCAAAATACAAATCGTCTCTGTTTAAAACATGTTTTTCTAGATATTCAATTAACAGTTCTCTTTCTTTATTGAACTTTACTTTCCCACTTCGATAAAGTTCAATATATTCTTCCACATACTTTTGCTTAATCATGTAAGATCACTTTTGTTATAACCTGTATTAGGGATAGTATTCTTAACAACAAACTTTATATCTCTCCCTAATGCAATTAAAGAACTGTTAATTTTATTCCTCTCACTTATAAGAGGGTGGGCCTTAACGAAAACTTGAGTTCCATTTTTAATTGTTACAGATTCACCTTCTTTAGTTATCGTTTTATTAATTTTTCGAAATGCTTTAACTAGATCAATATAGCGTTCTACCTTTTCAACTTCAACCAAATCTGTCGTATCAATATTATTCATAAGCTGTTCCTTTAACCTTTCAATACTAACAACCATCTACCCACCCCCCCTTACGTGCGTAATTCAAAAAAAACCTGACAGTTAACCCCCTCCTCCGGTGCCCCTTAGAGCATTTTTTGATGAATTTTTTTAAGGGGGGGTACTGTTTCTGAATCGTTTTTACCACTTTTCATCGTTTTCCCATTTGTTGATTTTCTTTTTGAATGTTCTACCGTGTTCTTTATTGTGGCAATCCACACAGATTGTTTCAAGGTTATCTATTTCTAATGCAAGTGCTGGATGATGTTCCAGTTCTTTTATATGATGGACAACTAACTGTATCTTCTTACGCTTCGCACTCTCGCTGTATTCGTTCGTGTCTGTTTGTACTCGACCATTACGTTTACATTCCTGGCACTCGTTGTTGTCTCGCTTCTTTACTTGTTCGCGTATACTCTTCCACTCACCACTGTCGTAGAACTTACGCTTCTGTTGTTTTGTTTTGTATTCATTCATCGTCCTTTACCCAACGTTCTTGATTACCTTTATCTCTTCCCAATAAATCTTTTATTGATGTTTGTTCCAGATATTCTACAGAATAAAGCATGTGGTTCTCGCCATACAGTTTGTAATACTTGAATCGATTAACATCAATCCCAGCCTTCTTGTACGCTTTCTCATGTGGCTTAAGGTATTTGATGTATGCTTTCTTATCAATAGGTATAAGACCAAGCACAGCAATCTTACTGTTTAAAACACTGTCCAATTCTCCTCACTCCTTCCTCTTCAGGAATTCATCAATTGTTTTATCTAGCAAACTAATCATTGCTTCTCTTCTTTGCTTTGGCGTTGTGTTGTCTTCCATTGCATTAAAGACTGGGATTGCACTTTCTAACTTCTGTTTATCGATACGTTCGTTTACAAGGTCTTGTCCAAGGAATGGAATTAATGTACCAATTACAATCGCTTGTTCTTGTTTGGTTAATTTAGTTAGATCCATCATTCATCCTCCTCCAAAATAAAAAAGCATCCTAATTAGATGCTCTCCACTCACTTTTTTCTACATAATAACAATACCAAATACGATACAGCCTAACCCTAACAATATGAAAAGTTGCGGAACATTAAAATCTAAAGAAATAAAATCGACAAGATGTTCTAAAGCTAAGCCAACCTTTTCTTTCAAACTCCCACCTTCTACTTCCCTTATTTCATAAATCAAGGTCAAACAAATAACAACAATCCCTAAACCAATTAAGTATATCCCCAAAATTCATACATCCTTTTTTTAATACGATATTACTATAAAGGAATATACAATATCAGAAATACTTTTATAAAAAAAATCAGCTATTCAGCTACTTAATTAATTACAACTTGACGAACTATCAAATGAACTTCCTGAATGATACGATGAAGATGAATGACTATTATCATAGTCACCATAATCTGAACTAGAATTTACTACACTTGATGTTGTCGTGTGGATTAACAAATCATTATTTGTACTTTCATTATTTCTTTTTACATTACTTTGAGTAACTGCCTTCTTCTTTTTCTTTCTTTTGAAAAATAGCATCTCTTTTCGCCTCCCATATAAATAATAAAAAGCACCCGAATGGATGCTTTAAGATCAATTATTTATTTACACTTCAATTACGGTAAATGAAGTTTTAATCTTCTTTCAGCTACCTAATGTCGTTACATTAACCTGCACATACAACACTATTAAGTAACTGAAAGAAGAGCAAAAGCTCTCCTTAATAACGGTATCATTCAATCACTACCATCTGCTGGTTTCGGATTTTATCTGCCATCATTATAGATCGTTTAGACAAAATATAAAGGAATCTTTGTGAGTTGTGTTTTCCGCCACTTCTCACAATACAAATATATCACGTTAACTCCAAAACAACCGGCACATTTACTGCCAAAAAGCGGTCACGACTCTGCCATGTTTTTAATTAATTGTTGCTTTAATTCTGTTTAATAATTTTTGGTATAATTCGTTTTCTGTTGACCACTTAATATGACTAAATTGTCTAGTATCAAAATTAATATCTTTAAAATCGTCATCTTTACATGTCCATATAACAGTCTTACCTAGTCCCACCGCATAACCAGCTTCGAAATAAACTCCACCTCTGTGTCCGGTAAAATCTGCAATTACAAATTTACTTTGTCTTATTTTGACTATTATTTCATCAGTTATATCATTATTATGTTCCGCTTCATCAATTCTGATAGGCTGGTATCCTGCCTCTTTTATAGCTTTTGTGATTGCATTCTTATATGGACTATCCATTTTTGGACTAAACGACATCGCGACAAAAACCTGCTTAGTATCCGCTTCTCTTCCTTTTTCTAATTCTGCAATGCGATTCCACCCTTTCGCTGTAACTGTAATATGTGCAGGGAAATCTGCTGCCGATAGCTTAGATATCTCAATCAGTTCGTCCTGAAATAGTTGGTTCGCTATATATTTCATTTCCAACAAGTGAATACTCTGTACAAAAAATATAGATTTATCTGATTCACGAATATATACTGGGTCACCTGGAAATTTGGACAATTTAGCTAAGTTTATTAATGACTCATCCAACCTATCAGAAGCACTATCTGGATATTCACTTAATAGATCCTCTAAAAGATAAATAGGATACGGAAATTCTGAAAGATTTTTATCTGGTCGATTAAGAAAAATCATTATTTTCCCCATCCCTCTAATGGTTCTCTTTCTTAAAATTGCAGAAAGTTTTCTCTTCTGCTCTACATTTAATTCAAATCTCGCTTCTTCAGCCATGGAAAATGTACCACAATTCTCACATTTATATTGCTCTACACGTCCTCCTCCCACTCCCACTAATTGTTGTTCCACAATAGAGTTTTGACAAACCGGACATCTTTCACTCATCACAATCACTACTTTCTTTTTTTATAGCATAATCTTAACATACAAATAATTGACTTACCCATATCTTATATTGTGTGTAACTGACCCTATCGTGAAATCTCTTGGTACCATTGATTTCATTTAACTTTCTCTTTTGAGTTACACAGTACAAAAATTATGAGTAACTGTATAGGGATACCACCAGCATTTTGCAAAATAACCTACGCTATGTGGAAAAATAAAATAAGCTGCCCATATGGACAGCTTATTTACATAATTATCGTTATCAGAAGTAAAATTTAACTCGAAAATAGCTAATTTTATCAGTTGTTGAATGTCTGAAAAGAATCAAACCAATGATATTGTCGAGATCCTTTGGCAACTTCTTGCTGTGATGACTATCATAGTGACTTTTTCTCCAGTAATCACTATTAGTAGCTAATTACAATAAGGAATTATTTTTGAAATTTGCTGTTTTTTAGAAAGTATGTTAATTTAAGAAAGACCTATTTTTGTTCGATTTGAGATTAAGAATAAATTTTGTTTTTCGTCTAAGGTATTTGGGCAAGGGTAGTAACATATGTGTGGGTATCCATACTAGGAGGCAACAATTATGGAACAAGGTAAAGTAAAATGGTTTAATGCAGACAAAGGTTTTGGATTCATCGAGCGTGAAGGTGGAGAAGACGTATTCGTACATTTCTCAGCTATCCAAATCGACGGTTTCAAATCTTTAGACGAAGGACAACGTGTAACGTTTGGAGTAGAACAAGGACAACGTGGCCCACAAGCTACTAATGTTCAAAAAGCTTAATATTAGCTGATGAAAGACCTGAAGTGAACCCGAATAGTGGTACATGAAAAAAACACCTCCTGAATTCGCATACTAAGTATGCAAATTCAATGGAGGTGTTTTTCGTTTGAAGAC